>NZ_BAAAUG010000101.1:0-1001 GCF_039533825.1 Streptomyces rectiviolaceus | reverse complement strand
GCCCGGAGTTCACCGCGGCTGCGGTCCGCCCAGGCGCGCGCGCCGCACCGCTCGAAGCCGACCAGGGCGTCCCGCAGCGGGCCGCGCGCCTCGCGGGTACGGCGCCTGCGGCGCAGCCACTGGCCGTAGAGGAGCTGCGTACGGGCGCGTTCGAACTCGCCGGGTGAGCGGTCGTGGTGCGCCAGGGCGCTCTCGTACGCCGCGGCCGTCTGCTGCGGCCCAGCCAACAGGGCACGGCAGCGGGCCAGTTGGGCCGGGGCAAGTCGGTCGGCGGTGGTCTCGGCCCAGCGGGTGAACGCCGCTGTGGCGTTGCGGGCCTCCGTCGTGCGCCCGGCCTGGACTGCCGCCTCCACGAAGCACGGGACGGCAAGCATCCTGACCGCGAAGTGCCCGCGTCGGGGTCCCGGGGCGACCAGCGGAGCGAGCCGGGCCGCCGCGTCCCCCGGACGCCCCGCGGCGAGATCCGCCCGCGCGACGGCCCAGACGGCGAGCGTGGCGGGCTGGGTGAGCCCGTGCGGCCCCGCTCCCTCCGCCACGGCTGCCGCGTGCGCCGCGCAGACCTCCGCGTCGCCCTCCACGGACGCGGTGAGAGCGAGGACGGCGTGCCGGGAGACCGCGACGTTGGGCTGCCCGGTGCGGTGCGCGGCCCTCAGCCCCTCAAGTGCGTGCGCCCGAGCCCTGGTGTGGCGGCCCGCGCGCAGTTCTCCGTAGGCCAGGTGTTCCAGGGCGCGCGCAAGGAGGACCTCGGGGCCGTACGCGCGCACGGCCGCAAGCGCTCGGGCACCTGCCCCGCAGGCGGTCTCGACCTCGCCGACGACCAGGGCCGCGGCTCCGGCGCGCAGCAGCCCGGCGGGATCGCTCGTCTCGGGCAGGCCGTCCAGGCAGCGGCGCAACCATGCGTGCCCCTCGGCGGTGCGGCCCGAGAGGACCGCGCACATCCCGGCGCGGAACGCCTCCAGGCCCTGGAGACCGTCGGGCATCGCGGTGACGACGAAGCCGTC
>NZ_BAAAUG010000100.1:0-21281 GCF_039533825.1 Streptomyces rectiviolaceus | reverse complement strand
CCCCGGCGGCCGGAGCGGGGCGGACGACCGGGCGGCGCCCAAGCCCAAGACGCCGAACTCCCCGCCGGCGAAGCCGGCCACGCCCGAGCCGCCACGCCCCGTGCCGACCCCGGCCGAGGTCTTCCCTCCCAAGCGCCGCCCGACGGACCCCCCGCACCAGCTCGCCGCGGGCTAGCTACTCTGGGGGCATGGAATACGTCTCCGCGCTCCTGCCCCCCGTAGTGATGGCCGTGTTCTTCGGCGGTCTCATCGTGACGATCGTGAAGACCCAGGGCGGCGCCAACAAGGCCAAGGAGGATGCGGCCGTCGACGCCGTGATCTCCCGCGCCGAAGGCGCCCGGCAGACCCCCAAGGCCTGACTGAGGCCCGACCGGCTCGACCGGCCTGACCGGCGCCGACTCCCGGTGACCTGAGGTCACCGTCCGCACACCCCTGCACACTCTTGGCGTACGACTCGCTCACATTCCGAGTCGTACGCCCTTTTTGTTGTGGAAATGGCGCCTCGCCCACGTCCGTCACGTCATTAGTGACATCTCCCACTATTGTTCTCGTGTGCCTCGCCCCTTGGGAGAACTCGAAGACTCAGTCATGACACGGGTGTGGAAGTGGAACCGCCCCGTGACCGTTCGAGAAGTCCTGGAAGACCTTCAGCAGGAACGGTCCATCGCGTACACCACGGTCATGACCGTTTTGGACAATCTTCATCAGAAGGGCTGGGTGCGCCGTGAAGCGGAAGGCCGTGCCTATCGATATGAGGCGGTCTCCACTCGGGCCGCCTACGCCGCCGCACTGATGAACGAAGCATGGTCGCAGAGCGACAACCCCGCCGCGGCTCTCGTCGCGTTCTTCGGGATGATGTCGGCGGAACAGCGCGAAGCACTCAGTGACGCGATGCGCATCGTCGGCCCTGCCGTTCAAGCCCCGGCCCCGGAGAACCCCGGCGCGGCGGAGCCCGAAGCAGAACGATAGCGTCCGGTCATGCCAGCAGAACCCCCTGAACTCAGCGCTAAAGCGGTCTCCGTACGCCGGGCGCGCACCGCAGATGTGCCGGTCGTACGCAACCTCCTCGACTCCTACACCCGTCAGGGGATCCTGCTCGACAAAGCGACAGTCGCGCTTTACGAGTCCATCCAGGAGTTCTGGGTGGCGGAACGCGACGACAACGCCGAGGTCGTCGGCTGCGGCGCCCTGCACGTGATGTGGGAAGACCTCGCGGAAGTGCGCACTCTCGCGGTGAACCCCGATGTCAAGGGCGTAGGAGTGGGTCATCAGGTGTTGGAGAAGTTGCTGCAGACCGCTCGCTGGCTCGGTGTCCGGCGGGTTTTCTGTCTCACCTTCGAAGTCGACTTCTTCGCGAAGCACGGCTTCGTGGAGATCGGTGAGACGCCTGTCGACGGAGATGTCTACAGCGAGCTGCTGCGTTCCAAAGACGAGGGTGTCGCGGAGTTCCTCGGCCTCGAACGAGTGAAACCGAACACCTTGGGCAACAGCCGGATGCTTCTGCATCTGTGATCGTCGCCGGTATTCCGAGCTGCCTGCTGCCCCGGTTCCCTATGTCCGAAACGCGCACGTTTCCTGGGTTCTCGGGACCCCCGGTCTCTCCCGGGGGTTTGTGTTTTTCCAGCAAAAGCGGTTTGCTTTCCGACGTACTGCAGTACTGCATATAACAGGGGGCGGCGATTCTGCGGCTCGCGCCGTGCGATCCGGCCCTAAGTTATCGATGAAAGGAAATCCGGTGGCACAGAAGGTTCAGGTCCTTCTTGTCGATGACCTCGACGGCGGCGAGGCAGACGAGACCGTGACGTTTGCGCTGGACGGCAAGTCCTACGAGATCGACCTCACCACGTCGAACGCGGACAAGCTCCGCGGTCTTCTTGAGCCGTACCTCAAGGGCGGTCGTCGCACCGGTGGCCGTGGTTCGGCCGGGCGTGGCAAAGCCCGTGCCGCTGCCGCGAGCGGCGGTCAGGACACCGCGGCGATCCGTGCCTGGGCGAAGGACAACGGTTTCGAGGTCAATGACCGCGGCCGCGTCCCCGCTTCCATTCGCGAGGCCTACGAGAAGGCCAACGGCTGACGACAGGTCCGTCGCAACCGGACCCGGTGGCACTGCGTTGCCGCCGTGTCCACAAGTCGTACGAGACCGGAGCCCACGGCGGGGTCGCTGTGGGGCACGGTGCCACCCCCCACGCAGTACAGGGACGGCAGTGCCGGCAGCGTCGGCTCCACCTCGCACCCGGGCTCTGGGGGTCGCAGCCAAACGGCGGCCCCCTGGGAGCCGGACCACCCCGGAGGCGTGGGCGCGTCGATCCGTCCGCCCGCACCGATGGCCGTGAGGTCCAGTGGGATGCCACCCCACTCCAGCCACTCCAGGAGCCCCGGCAGCTCGTCGGCGCTCCCCGCGGCCACGAAGAGCCGCATCGTTTCCCCTCGCAGAGCCACCGGAGCCTTCGGCCCAAGATGCCGCAGGGCGGCGAAACCGGCTTCCGCGGGCAGCTGCAGTACATCGAAGCGGAGCCCCGTCAGGAGCTGCACCGGCAGCCCGGGGCGGTGGTCGCCCGCCGCCCAGCCGAGCTCGTTCTCGTACCACTGCCGCACCGGGTCGCTCTGCTCGACCGGTACACGGGGCGGGGGAACGGTGACGGTGATGGCCATGCCAGGAGCAACCGGCCGGAAGTGCTCCGGGTTACGCAGCGTGGCACTGTGAATGCGGACAGTGTCCGGAAAGAGGGCGTAAGGGCGTGTTCGGCGGCGCAAGGGTGTTCGCCCGTAGCGGAGGGAACCGGCGCGCGCCGCATGGAGTGTCAGTCCTTACGGGTAAGACATCCCTAGTGGGGAGGGGCGACACACGCGCGAGGCCGTCTCACGTTCGCCATCGGCGTAGCTGTGGTGAGGGTAAGTGCTTGGCCTGCGGGAACATCGTCTCGCACCATCGGGTTGGAGCAGTTGTCGGCGTTCGGGGTCAGGAGGCACCTCTTGTTCTCGGCCGGGTGTCGGCAGTTGGAATGAGCGGTCCCCGCTTGCGGGACTAAGCTGCGGAAGGACAGGGAGGGGACAGCCCCCTTACTGCCTGACCGCTCTGAGGAGCGATTAACGATGTTCGAGAGGTTCACCGACCGCGCGCGGCGGGTTGTCGTCCTGGCTCAGGAAGAAGCCCGGATGCTCAACCACAACTACATCGGCACCGAGCACATCCTCCTGGGCTTGATCCACGAGGGCGAGGGTGTCGCCGCTAAGGCCCTGGAGAGCCTCGGGATTTCGCTCGAGGCGGTCCGCCAGCAGGTGGAGGAGATCATCGGTCAGGGCCAGCAGGCCCCGTCCGGCCACATCCCCTTCACCCCCCGTGCCAAGAAGGTCCTGGAGCTCTCGCTCCGCGAGGCCCTTCAGCTGGGCCACAACTACATCGGCACGGAGCACATCCTGCTCGGCCTGATCCGCGAGGGCGAGGGCGTCGCCGCCCAGGTTCTCGTGAAGCTGGGCGCCGATCTCAACCGGGTGCGGCAGCAGGTCATCCAGCTGCTCTCCGGATACCAGGGCAAGGAGACCGCCACCGCAGGCGGTCCTGCGGAGGGCACGCCTTCCACGTCCCTGGTGCTCGACCAGTTCGGCCGGAACCTCACCCAGGCCGCTCGTGAGTCCAAGCTCGACCCGGTCATCGGGCGCGAGAAGGAGATCGAGCGGGTCATGCAGGTGCTGTCCCGCCGTACGAAGAACAACCCCGTGCTCATCGGCGAGCCCGGCGTCGGCAAGACCGCCGTCGTCGAGGGCCTGGCGCAGGCCATCGTCAAGGGCGAGGTGCCCGAGACCCTCAAGGACAAGCACCTCTACACCCTGGACCTGGGCGCCCTTGTCGCCGGTTCGAGGTACCGCGGTGACTTCGAGGAGCGCCTGAAGAAGGTCCTCAAGGAGATCCGCACCCGCGGCGACATCATCCTGTTCATCGACGAGCTCCACACCCTGGTGGGTGCGGGCGCCGCCGAGGGCGCGATCGACGCCGCGAGCATCCTCAAGCCCATGCTGGCGCGAGGCGAGCTGCAGACCATCGGTGCCACGACGCTTGACGAGTACCGCAAGCACCTGGAGAAGGACGCGGCCCTCGAGCGCCGCTTCCAGCCCATCCAGGTCGCGGAGCCGTCCCTGCCGCACACCATCGAGATCCTCAAGGGTCTGCGCGACCGTTACGAGGCCCACCACAGGGTCTCCATCACGGACGAGGCGCTGGTCCAGGCCGCCACCCTGGCTGACCGGTACATCTCGGACCGCTTCCTGCCGGACAAGGCGATCGACCTGATCGACGAGGCCGGTTCCCGGATGCGCATCCGCCGGATGACCGCGCCGCCGGACCTCCGCGAGTTCGACGAGAAGATCGCGGGTGTCCGCCGCGACAAGGAGTCGGCCATCGACTCCCAGGACTTCGAGAAGGCGGCCTCTCTCCGCGACAAGGAGAAGCAGCTGCTTGCGGCGAAGGCCAAGCGCGAGAAGGAATGGAAGGCCGGCGACATGGACGTCGTCGCCGAGGTCGACGGCGAGCTCATCGCCGAGGTCCTCGCCACGGCGACGGGCATTCCGGTCTTCAAGCTGACCGAGGAGGAGTCCTCGCGTCTGCTGCGCATGGAGGACGAGCTCCACAAGCGGGTCATCGGCCAGAAGGACGCCATCAAGGCGCTTTCGCAGGCGATTCGTCGTACGCGTGCGGGTCTGAAGGACCCGAAGCGTCCCGGTGGCTCGTTCATCTTCGCCGGCCCGTCCGGTGTCGGTAAGACGGAGCTTTCCAAGACGCTCGCCGAATTCCTCTTCGGTGACGAGGACGCCCTGATCTCCCTCGACATGTCGGAGTTCAGCGAGAAGCACACGGTCTCGCGTCTCTTCGGTTCGCCGCCCGGATATGTCGGCTACGAAGAGGGCGGGCAGCTGACGGAGAAGGTCCGCCGCAAGCCGTTCTCGGTCGTCCTCTTCGACGAGGTCGAGAAGGCCCACCCGGATATCTTCAACTCGCTCCTCCAGATCCTGGAGGACGGTCGCCTGACCGACTCCCAGGGCCGGGTCGTGGACTTCAAGAACACGGTCATCATCATGACGACCAACCTCGGCACGCGTGACATCTCCAAGGGCTTCAACCTCGGATTCGCCGCGTCGGGTGACGTCAAGACGAACTACGAGCGCATGAAGACCAAGGTCAACGACGAGCTGAAGCAGCACTTCCGCCCGGAGTTCCTGAACCGTGTCGACGACACGGTGGTCTTCCACCAGCTCACCGAGGAAGACATCATCCAGATCGTCGACCTCATGATCGCCAAGGTGGACGAGCGTCTCAAGGACCGCGACATGGGCATCGAGCTCAGCGGTGACGCGAAGAAGCTGCTGGCCAAGAAGGGTTACGACCCCGTCATGGGCGCCCGGCCGCTGCGCCGGACGATCCAGCGCGAGGTCGAGGACATCCTGTCGGAGAAGATCCTCTTCGGCGAGCTCCGCCCCGGCCACATCGTGGTCGTCGGCACGGAGGGTGAGGGCGAGGAAGCCAAGTTCACCTTCCGCGGCGAGGAGAAGGCGGCGCTTCCGGACGTCCCGCCGATCGAGCAGGCCGCTGGTGGCGCGGGGCCTAACCTGAGCAAGGAGGCCTAGGCCTCCGGCCCGCAGGCCGCCGTCAAGGCTCGCAGGGGCTGTCCCGGACCGTTTCTCATGGTCCGGGGCAGCCCCTTTTGCTTTGACCTTTGGCTGCGCGTGTTTCGTGGCTTGGCGCGCAGTTCCCCGCGCCCCTTACGGGGCGCCCCCTTTCTATGACGTGATCGTGATCCCTTCCGGTACGTTCCGCACGCGCGGGAGGCGGGGGTTCACGCGGAGCACGCTCAGGTTCGGGAAGCCGGAGAGCCAGGACATGTCCGTGTCGGCCAGCTCGGCGGTGATCCACAGGTGGGTGAGCTGCTCGTGCTCCAGGCCGTCGAGGAGCTCCTCGGTGCGCATGACGCCGACGACCTGGATCCAGGGCCGCCCGCCGAGGTGCCGCAGCGCCGCGAGCTCGGCGGTGTCGGACACGGGGAAGTACAGGCCGAGCGGGTCGAGGTGGGCGATGATCTCGCGCGCGTACCGCTCCGTGTCGAAGTGCCGCCACGGGCGGACCAGTTCGGCCCGGATGGACAGCGACGAGCGGTGGCGCATGCGGGCGAGGTAGTCGATGGCGGCGTCGTCCTGGACGCGGGTCGCCGTGATCGCCAGGAGGAGCGCCTGCTGGTCGCTCGGCACCTGCTCGGGGTCCGGCAGCTGCTCCAGGACGATGGGGCCGACCCAGCCGAGGCTGCGGGCGGCCAGTTCGGTCGTGGGGCGTACGAGGTTCTTGGTGCGGTCCTGGACGAGTTGCTGCACCGCGGGGTCGAGCTCGGTGACGTGCTCCAGGCAGGCCGCGGCCATCAGGCGCCGGTGGTTCACGTGCGGGCGGCGCAGGTTCGGGGCGGCGGCAAGGAGCCGCTCCAGGAAGTCGGCGCACTCCTCGGGCCGTGCGTGGGCGGCGGCCATACGGATGACCTCCTCCCACTCGGCGCGGTGCGCGTGCTCGACGAGGGTGCGGAACTGGCCGCGGGCCACTATCTCCTTGGCGGCCAGATAGTCCTGGAAGGTGCGGTGGATGAAGTCCACCGAGAGGCCCGCCTGTTCGCGCAGCAGACCCGTGCGGTGCAGCAGATGACGGAAGATCTTCTCGCCGTCGCCCTCCGCGCGCGCCGAGGGAATGGCGGGCAGGGCGCCGTCCAGGATGGCCACCACGCGCTCGCGCGGCAGCTCCGACACGCCCTCCTCCACCATCGCGTGGGCGAGCTTGCGCAGGAGCAGTTCCCGGGGGCCCTGCTGGAGGTGTACGTCATCGGCGTACAGGACGTCCCGCTCGGGATCGCGGCGCTGGAGGAGCATCTCCAGGGCGGCGTCGTACAGCTCCTTGCGGCCGTTGGGCAGTGAGCCGGAGCGGTCGCGGTTGAGGGCGCAGATCAGGCCGCACATCAGGGGATTGGTGGCGAGCTGGCGCAGCTCGCGGTAGATGCGCACGGAGTTCAGCAGGCGCTCCTCGTACTCCCGCAGCTTGTCGCGTTCCGTCTGCTCCTTGCACTGCTCGTCGCTCATCGCGGCCGCGTGCCAGTCGTGGATGAAGCGGGTGACCTGGTCGCGCGACATCGGCGCGAGGGAGAGTTCCTTGAAGCCCTCTTCGGCGAGGCGCTCCTGGGCGAGCCAGCCGTCCTCGACGGCGGAGGGGCGTGACGTCACCAGGCAGCCGTTGCCGGAGAAGATGCGAAGCAGCCGCCGCAACTGGTTGCGCAGCTCGCCGCGGGACCCCTCCGGGGCCTCGTCGATGCCGTCGACCAGGAGCATGGCGCGGCCCGCGAGGAGGGTGCGTACGACCCAGCCCTCCGGGGCCTGGTCGGCCAGCGGGTGGCGGATGGCGTTCAGAAAGTCGTCCGGGGCGGGGAAACCCTCGCGGGCGAAGCGGCGTACGGGCAGGACGAAGGGCACGCGGGACCCCTCGCGCGCCGCGGCCACGGCGAGCCACTGGACGAGGGTCGTCTTGCCCGAGCCCGCGACACCGCGGAGCAGCACCCGCTCGTGGCCCTCAAGGGCCCGATCGGCGAGCAGCACGGTGCGCGGCTCGCCCGGTACGCCGCTGCCGCTGCTCTCCTCGGCCTCCAGGCTGAGGTAGGTGTCCTCCAGGGGCCAGCGGTCCGGCGCGTTGGCGAGGTCCACGCCGACGATGGTGAGCCAGCCGTGCTGACGTACGACCTCTTCGGCGTACGCGGCCTCGAAGTCCCGGTCCTCCTGGGACCGTTCGGGCTTGCGGGCGGCGGCCTCGGTGTCGTTCAGGTCGATGAGCTGGCGGATACGGCTCGCCCTCTCGGCCATGTGTCGCTGGATGTGCGGGGAGCGTCGGACGAAGTGGTACAGGACATGCAGGCACACGGCCACGAGCAGTTCGTCGTGGAACGACGCGGCGCCGGGGGAGAGGGCTCGGTCCGCGCCCTGCACGGCACCCCTGAGACGCCGTGCGTAGTCCTGCGGGCCCAGGCGTACGGCGTCCACATCCGTGAGGTCGAGCTCACCCATGGCGAGGAGCGTCCGCGTCAGCACCTCGATGACAGCGGTGAGTTCGGCCGCCGGGGCGGCGTGCGTCTCGGCGGCGAGGTTGACGAGATCGGCAGCCGTGCGGTGCACGTCGTCCGGCGTCGCGGGGGCGTCCGGGCCGCGCCAGGTGGTGAAGGCGGCGATCAGCTCGGGCGCGGTGGGCGCTTGCGGGGGAGGCGTGCCGATGAGCCGTTGTACGAGGGGTGTGGCGAGGGTCGAGGGAATACGGACAACGGGCTCCATGGACATAGGGGGTCCCCTGCGGGTGGGCCTGTGGGTGGGATTTCGTGTGCCGTGGAGGGTCAAGGGTAGGTGAAGGGGCCGGGGGGCGGCGGGGGTTGGGGCGGGATTGATACCACCCTCCGGCGGAGCGCCGGTGGGCGGCGGTTGCAAGAAAGTCGCTTTTGGGGCCCGCTCAGGGGTGAGTGGAGTGCGACTTTCTTGCAAGCCCCCGCTGTCGTCAGCCGAGCTTGGTGCCGTACACGTTGTCGACCGTCATCGTGATCAGCACGCGTCGGTCGGAGACCATGACCTCGCGGTACTCGTCCCAGTTCGGGTGCTCGCCCGCGGCGGCGCGGTAGTAGTCCACCAGGGCTTCGACCTCGGGGCCCTGCGGGTCCGTTCCCGGGCCGACGAGGGTGGCCGTGCCCTCGGCGGTGGCCCAGGCGCGGCCGTCGGGGCTGGTGACCTCCAGCGTGGCTCGGGGGTCGCGGCGCAGGTTCGCGATCTTTGCGGTCTTCGCGGTCGTCGATACACGGATGACGCCGTCGGAGCGGTCGTACGACGGCATGACGGGCGAGAGCTGGGGGCGGCCGTCGGACTTGATCGTCGCCAGTACACCGAGGTTGCTCTGCGCGAGGAGGGCGTGCGGGTCGAAGTGTGTGTCTGTCGTCATGTGGGGCCCAACTCGCCGCTGGGTACGCGGTATTCCGGCTCGTGCTGGGCCACACGGGTGATTGACGGGAGCGGGGGGGGGCCAGATGGAGCTCTTCAGGGATCGATGCCGTCGATCGCGTCCTGGACCACGCGCGACAGGTCCTCCTCCGTGGGGACCAGTTCACGGTCCGCCGGATTGAGCGTCGAGTAGGACGTCACGGCCATCGGGTTGTTGCTGGCGTCGAGAGCGAGCTGCGCGGCCGCCTTGTTGTGGCGGGCTCCGATGAGGAAGCCGATGGTCGCGTCGTCGCGCTGCGGGTCGCGTACCAGCTGATCGACCACGCTGACGTAGAAGTTGAGCTTGCCGATGTGCTCGGGGCGTACGTCCTTCGTCTTCAGCTCGAAGACGAAGTAGCGGTGCAGCTTCAGGTGGTAGAAGAGCAGGTCGATGCGGAATTCGTCGCCGCCGATGACGACGGGGTACTGGCGGCCGACGAAGGCGAATCCGACGCCGAGTTCGGTCAGGAAGCGGATCATGCCGGCGACGATGGCCTCTTCGAGCTCGCGCTCCGCGTGCTGCTTGTCGAGCCCGAGGAAGTCGAGGCGGTACGGGTCTCGCGCCAGCTCCTTGAGGGCGTCGGATCCCTCGGGGGCGGTCGCCGCGAAGTTGTTGGCGGCGGAGCCCTGGGTGAGGTGCAGCCCCTGGTGGATGAAGCGCTCCAGGATGGCGCGGGACCAGCCGTTGCGGACGGCTTCGGTGGCGTAGAAGTCCAGCTCGGGGCGGGTTTCGAACTTGTCCAGGAGGACCATGACGTGCCCCCAGGGCAATTGTGCAGCAGGCTGCTGCACAATTGGCTCCGGCCAGGTGCGGGCCATCTTGTGCATGTACATCAGGTTGCGGCGGGAGAAGCCGCGCTGGCTCGGGAAAGCCGTTCTGAGGTCTGTGGCAAGACGGTTGACGACCTTGGTGCCCCAGCCCTCCTCTTCCTGGCGGTGGAGGATCAGCTTGCCGATCTGCCAGTACATCTGGACCAGTTCGGTGTTCACGGCCCGCTGGGCGCGTACGCGTGCGCCTGCGACGGTTTCCTTTACCTCGCCCAGGAGGTCGCCGTACCAGGACGGCAGGGCGTTCGAGTGCGGCTGGGCGGGGACGATGGCCTTGGGGTCGGGGTCGGGCTTGATCCCGGCTTTGGCCTCGGTGTTCTTGCGCATGGGGCTGAGACTTGCGTAAGTCTGCTTTACAGGTCGGGAGTTGGTGTCTAGTCACTCGAAGGTGTGACTCGGCCCGCGCCGAGCCCGCTGCGGTGCAGCTCAGGGCCTCGTGATGACCGAGAATTCGTTGCCCCCGGGGTCGGTGATGGTCGCGATCCGGCCGTACGGGATGTCCTCCGGGGTGGTGGACGTGCCGCCGGACGCGGTGGCTTGCCGCGCCACCGCGTCGGTGTCGGCCACCTCGAAGGTGGTGGCCCAGGCGGAGGCGGGGGTGGGGGTGGACGTCGATGCGGTGTTGTCTGCCGGGATGCCGAAGATTCCGCCGATCTCGTGGCCGTCGGGGCGGCGCAGGAAGGTGAAGTCCGCTTCCGGCATGACGTCGTTGAGGTCCAGGGTGTAGTCGAAGACCGCCGAGTAGAACGCTCGGGCTTGGCCGGGGGCCGGGGTGAGCAGGTCGTTGCGGACGAGCGAGCCCGGTTCGTTCACGATTTCGCAGCCGATGTGCGTGCGGGCCTGCCAGAGCCCGAAGCGGGCGCCCACGGAATCCTCGGCGATGGCCATGCGGGCGGCGCCTCGGGCCATGACGTCCGCCGGGCCCTCGCGCAGGGTGCCGCCCGCCTCGGTGATGCGTTTGGCGGTGGCTTCGCAGTCGGCGGTGGCGAAGTACATGGTCCAGCCGAAGCCTGTGAGGGCTTGTGCCTGCGTGATCGCCGCGACGGGCCGGCCGCGCAGGAGACATGTCGCGCTGCGTCGTCCGCCGGCAGCGGGTTCTTCGGAGTACTCCCAGCCGAAGAGGGCGCCGTAGAACTCCAGGGCACGGTCGTACTCGGGCACGCGGAGGTCGATCCAGGTGGGGGTGCCGTCGGGCTGGGCGCTCGTGACGTGGCTCATCGCGCGTTCGCTCCTTGCGTCCTTCGTCGGAGTGGAAGGGGGAGCGTCTGACGCTAGGGGTCTAGTAGGTCAGTTCCTGGCCTATTTGAGTGCGACGGGGCGGCCGTCGACGGTCAGCCGCAGGGAGTCGGGTAGTGGGAAGGCGTCGATCGTGGCGTGAGCCTGCGCCACCGTCACCCGCTCCAGCCGGGGGTGGCCTCGCAGCGGGGTGAGGTCGGGGGGCTGCGGTTCGTACAGGTGGAGGTCGCCGCGTCGGCCCCGGCCGCCTCGTGCCAGCGGCGGATGAAGCCGTGATGTTCTCGCGGCTCATCCGGGAGAGCGTGAGATCGGTGAAGTCCTCGCCGCCGAGCCAGTCCTCGCGTACGGCCGACGGGCGCGAGGTGACCAGCCAGAGGTTGCCGGGGAAGGCAGTGAGGAGGTCGGAGAATCGGCGCCGGGTTCGTTCGCGTTCCTCCTCGGGGACCTCGTCGATGTCGTCGATCAGCAGGAGGCCCCGGCCCGCGGACAGGACGCGGTCCGTCCAGCCGGTGGGCTGGGAACCGGCGAGCGGATTGCCGACCGCGCTCAGGAAGTCCCCGGGGGTGGGTAAGGAAGCGCCGCCGCGGGTGAGGGTGCGCAGGGGGAGGACGTACGGCACGCGGCCGATGAGGTGGGCGAGGTCGCCGTGAGCCGGTCCTGGCGGGCGGTGGTGACCGCCGGCCACTGCACCAGGGTGGTCTTGCCGGAGCCGGCCGCGCCACGCAGTAGGACGCGCTCGGTCCCCGCGAACACTCCTTCGGCGGGGGAGGGGGCCCTGCGCCCGCTCCAGGGCGTCGGTGAGGGCTTCCAGCTCGATGGCGCCCATCGGCCGCTCGCCGGTCTCCCGCGCTGCGCGACGCGCCAGCTCGCGTACGAGCCTGCGGAAGTCCTTCTCGTCGAGCGTCCGCTTCTCGCCCCTGAAGGACACCAGTGCCGACAGCCGCACCGGCCTGTCCACCAGGCCCGCGCCCGGTCCCTCTCGTGCGAACAGTTTCTTGATCAGAGGGGCTACGACGCCCGAGGCGAGCCGGGTGCCTATGACCGCGGGATCCATGCGCGGCAGCGTAGTGCCGGTCACATTCCGGAGGTTGTGGATCTCGGGGGTCGGTGACATGACGCACAGGCGTTTTGTCCGGTACTAGGCGGAATAGTGGGAGCGTCCGGAGTGGGGGAAAGGACCTTCGGTCCGCAACCTCCGGGACCTTCGGCTCGTCGGGGGGTCGGGGCCCGTACTCGGGCCAGTGCTGGCCCGGAGGACCTTCCCGAAGTGGGGTTAAACCTGCCCTCGACGGCCAAATCCGGCAAGTGGTTGAAGGGGGAATTGTCGGAATTTGGGGGTGTCAAGGAGTAGAAAGTCGGGCGGTGAGCTACGGCTTTCGGTAGTAGATGGGGGGTTTGAGTGGGTGGCGGGGTGCGGGTTACCAAGGGATGGCCAACCCGGCGGGACGCAGAGCTGCGTATGCCGGGTCCCTTTGTGCCCGGCATGCCCCGCATGCCACACGCTCCCCATCCCGGAGGTCATCCGCATGTCGAAGCGCGCCACGTCCCACCTTTCCGGTCTGTCCCTGCTCCGTACGCGGACGGCCGTCGTCACCGTCGCGGGCCTTGGGCTCGGAGCATCGGCAGTTCTCGGTTCCGGGGTCGCGGCCGCTGCGGACAACTCCAAGAGCAGCGCCCTGCCCGGCGTCTCCGCCAACTCGATATCGGCGCAGGCCGACGCGCAGGCCAAGGCCGCGGGCAAGGCCAAGCAGGCCGCCGCCAAGAAGGCCGAGCAGGCCAAGCAGGCCGCCGCCAAGAAGGCTGCCGCCTGGCAGGACCCGGTCGACAAGTACACGCTGTCCGCGTCCTTCGGGCTCGGCGGCAACATGTGGTCCAGCAAGCACTCCGGCCAGGACTTCGCCGTGTCGATCGGCACCTCCGTCGAGGCCGTGCACAACGGCACCGTCGTCAAGGCCGGCGGCAACGGCGCCGGTGACGGCCCCGCGTACGGCAACGCCATCGTGATCAAGCACGACAACGGCACCTTCTCGCAGTACGCGCACCTTTCGAAGATCGACGTGCGCGTCGGCCAGACCGTCGGCACCGGCCAGCACATCGCCGCCTCCGGCAACACCGGAAACTCCAGCGGCCCGCACCTGCACTTCGAGATCCGTACGACCCCGAACTACGGCTCCGCGGTCGACCCGGTCGCGTTCCTGCGTTCCAACGGTGTCACTGTCTGACCCGACAGTCGCTCAGGTGCCCTCGTGCGCCTGTGTCACCAGATCGATGGCGACCTCGAGGATGGCCTTGCGCTTCTCCTCGGGGTCGCCTTCGGCGTCCTTGAGCACGAACATCCCGCCGTGCATCGTGAACAGCGCGCTGAAGCAGCGCACCTGGGTCGTCATCGGCGCGTCCGGCTCCCGGAGGGTGTCGAGCAGGCTGAGCATGCGGTCCTTGAAGGTCTCACCCGTCTTCAGGTCCCGCATCGTCGCCTGGTTCTCCTGCATGAAGCGGAAGAGCGGGGACGCGTCCGTGAGGATCTCGCTGTAGCGGGTCAGGATCGTCCGCTTGGTCTCCAGGGTGTGCGGCTGGTCCTTGCCCCACTCCACCAGTTCGTCGATGGGCCTGGTCAGGTCGTCGAAGATGCTGGTGAGGATGTCTTCCTTGGTCTTGAAGTGGTAGTAGAGCGCCGCCTTCGTGACGTCCAGACGTTCCGCGATCTCGCGCAGTGACGTCTTCTCGTAGCCCTGCTCGGCGAAGAGTTCGATGGCCACGTCCTGGATGCGCTGGCGGGTGTCCCCGCGGCGCTGCTGCTTGCCCGTGCCCGCGGCCGTGCCCGTGCCCGTGCCTGCGCCCGCGTTCTTGCCCGCGCTCTTGCCCGTGACCATCTTGGTGCTCCTCGGCTCCCTCGACTCGAATCCTTGGACCCGACTTTACTTACTTGACGCCCGGCTAGTTAGGGGTCTAGTTTCCCTCAGTGTAGTCAGCTTGCCGGTCGGCAAGTAAGTAGGAGTAGGCAGTCGGGGAAACCGGGGAGTGGGGAACATGGCGGAGATCAAGAAAAAGCCGGGGGAACAGGCGAAGCAGGACGAGCATCCGGGCAAGCAGGCCAAGGAAGCGCCACAGCCGCGCAGTGTGCGCGTCGTGATGATGGCGCTGATGGTCACGATTCTGCTCGCGATGCTCGACAACATGATCGTGAGTCCCGCGATGCCGACGATCGTCGGTGACCTCGGGGGCATGGAGCACCTGTCGTGGGTCGTCACCGCGTACATGCTGGCGACCGCGGCCTCGACCCCCATCTGGGGCAAGCTCGGCGACATGTACGGGCGCAAGGGCGTCTTCCTCACCTCCATAGTGATCTTCCTGCTCGGTTCCGTGCTCAGCGGAATGGCGCAGGACATGGGCCAGCTGATCGGCTTCCGTGCCGTCCAGGGGCTCGGCGCGGGCGGTCTGATGGTCGGCGTCATGGCGATCATCGGTGAGCTCGTCTCGCCGCGGGAGCGCGGCAAGTACATGGGCATGATGACCGGCGTCATGGCGGTCGCCATGATCGGCGGGCCGCTCGTCGGCGGCACCATCACCGACCACCTCGGCTGGCGCTGGGCCTTCTACATCAACCTGCCGCTCGGCGCCGTCGCGCTCGCCATGGTGACCGCCGTGCTTCACCTGCCGAAGAAGAAGGCAGAGGGACGGATCGACTACCTCGGTGCGGCCCTGCTGACCGTGGGCATCAGCTCGCTCGTGCTCGTCACCACGTGGGGCGGCACGGAGTACGCCTGGACCTCGACCGTGATCATGGAGCTCATCGCGATCGGCGTCGTCGCGCTCATCAGCTTCGTCATCGTGCAGAAGAAGGCCGCCGAGCCGATTCTGCCGCTGCACATCTTCCGCAGCCTCAACTTCACGCTGATGTCGGTGATCGGCTTCATCACCGGGTTCGTGATGTTCGGCGCGATGCTGTTCCTGCCGCTCTACCAGCAGGCGGTGCAGGGCGCGTCGGCCACCAACTCCGGGCTGCTGCTGCTTCCGATGCTGCTCTCGATGATGGTCGTCTCGTTCTTCTCGGGCCGGTTCACCACCTCCACCGGCAAGTACAAGATCTTCCCGATCGCGGGCACCGTACTGATGGTCATCGGGCTCTTCCTGCTGTCGCAGATGGACACCGACACCTCGCGGTTCACCTCGGGCCTCTACATGGCGGTGCTCGGCGCGGGCATGGGCTGCCTGATGCAGATCACCATGCTGGTCGCGCAGAACAGCGTCGAGATGAAGGACATGGGCGTCGCGTCGTCATCGGCCACGCTCTTCCGTACGCTCGGCTCCTCGTTCGGCGTCGCGATCATGGGGGCGCTCTTCAACAGCCGGGTCGAGGACACGATGTCCGAGCGTGGCGGGGCGCTGGGCGGCAAGGTCACCGAGCAGTCCGCGCAGCTGGACGCGGACAGTCTGTCGAAGCTGGCTGCGCCGGTGCGGGACGCGTATCAGCATGCTGTTTCCGCCGGTACGCACTCTGCGTTCCTGCTGGGGGCGGTCATCGGGGTCGCCGCGCTGATCGCGGCGTTCTTCGTCAAGGAGGTTCCCCTGCGGGGGTCTGGGCCCAAGGACTCCGAGCCCAAGGATTCTGAGTCCAAGGGCTCCGACTCCGGGGGCGAGAAGCTGGCCGAGGACGTGGCTGGGGACGCCGCGCCTGGTCCGCGGGACGCGGTTGCAGAGGCCGTCTGAGCCTGCGGTCCTACTCCCTCGGCTGAACGGGCCCCCGGCACCTTCTGGTGCCGGGGGCCCGTTGCTGTGGCCCGGAGGTGCCCGGAGGTGCCCGGCGGCAGCTACTTGTACTTGTCCGGAAGCTGCAGGATCGGGAAGCTGCCCGTGTTCGTCGGGGCGTGTTCCGGGAGCCAGAGGACCGCGACCGCGCCCTCCGCCGGGTCTTCGGGGCCCGCGCCCGCGGGAGTCACGTTGCGGAAGGTGAGCCTCGCGCCGAGCACCCTCGCCTGGCCCGCCGCGATCGTCAGGCCCAGGCCGTGGCCGACCCCCGCGCGGTCCGTGCTGCCGGTGCGGAAGCGGCTCGGGCCCTCCTCCAGGAGACCCGCGGGGAACCCGGGGCCGTGGTCGCGGACCCGCACCACGCGGCCCTCGACGCTGACCTCGACCGGCGGCTTCCCGTGCTTGGCCGCGTTGGCGAGGAGGTTGCCCAGGATGCGCTCAAGGCGGCGCGGGTCGGTGGTGACCTCCGACTCGTGCACCACCGTCACCCTCACGTCCGAGTTGAGGACCGCGATCCGCCGCGTCACGAACTCGCCGAGCATCAGGTCCTGCAGCTCGGCCCGCTCGGCCGCGCTGTCCAGACGGGCCACTTCGAGTACGTCCTCGACGAGCGTGCGCATCGCCTGCGCCCGGTCCCTGACCAGCTCGGTCGGCCGTCCCGGCGGCAGCAGCTCGGCCGCGGTGAGCAGGCCCGTCACCGGCGTACGCAGCTCGTGCGCGATGTCCGCCGTCACCCGGCGCTCCGCTTCGAGGCGCTGCTTGAGCGCGTCCGCCATCGCGTCCACCGACCGCGCGAGGTCATCGGTCTCATCGCGTACGACGCCGCCGATGGCGTCTCGTACGCTGACGTCCGTCTCTCCCCGAGCGACTTCCTGCGCCGCGGTCGCCGCCTTGCGCAGGCGCCGCGAGAGCTGGCCGCCGATCAGCACGCCGAGCGCGCAGCCGCCGAAGACGACCGAGATGGAGCCGATGACGAGGGCCTGGTCGAGGTCCTTCATGACGGTGGCGCTGCGGTCGGTGAAGCGGGTGTGCAGCGACAGGATGTGGCCGTCGCTCAGCGGCACCGCCGCCCAGATGTCCGGCACACCGCCCGCGTGGTCCTCCACGTAGGTCGCGCGGCGCCCGGTGAGGACCTTCGCCAGGAGGTCCCTGGGCATCTCCGGGTCATCGATCTTCATGCCGAACTGGCCCGTGCGACCGGACGTCTCGTAGATCCGCTGGGCGTACAGGATCCGCTCGTCCTGCACGTCGCGCGCGTTGTCGAGCATCGAGACGCGCGCCGCGTTGTGCACGACCAGGCTCAGTGCCACCGCGACAAGCGCGCCGACCAGCGCGATCGCCGCGCTGATCTTCCAGCGCACACCGGTGCGCAGGCCGGAGCCCAGCCTCGCGCGCAGGCGGGCGCCCAGCGCGGCCACCGTCCCCCTGCTCATATATGTCCCCCGAGATGCGCCGCCGCGGCGTCGAACCGTGCCGCGCCGTTCAGTCCTTCAGTCATGCCGTCGGCTCATGCCCTGAGCTTGTAGCCGAAGCCGCGGACCGTCTCGATCCGGTCCTGGCCCACCTTCGTACGCAGCCGCTGCACATGGACGTCGACGACGCGGGTGTCACCGCCCCAGCCGTAGTCCCACACGCGCTCAAGGAGCTTGTCGCGGGAGAGGACCGTGCCGGGCGCGGACGAGAATTCGAGCAGCAGGCGCATCTCGGTCGGCGTCAGTGCCACGGGAGCGCCGTCTTTGCGGACCTCCATGCCCTCCGTGTCGATCTCCAGATCGCCGAAGTGCAGCACACCGCCGTCCGGCGAACCGCCCTCACCGCCGGCGGGCGCCGCCGAGTCGGGGCCGCTCGCGTGGCCGAAGCGGCGAAGGACGGCGCGGATCCTGGCCACCAGGACGGCGCCGTCGAAGGGCTTGGTCACGTAGTCGTCGGCGCCGGCCTCCAGGCCGAGCACGACGTCGATGGAGTCGGCACGCGCCGAGAGCATGATCACCGGGACCGTGGACTCGTCGCGGATGCGGCGGCACAGCGAGACGCCGTCAAGGCCGGGCACCATCACGTCGAGCAGCGCGATGTCAGGGCGGTCGGCGCGGAACGCCTCCAGGCCCTGGAGACCGTCGGGCATCGCGGTGACGACGAAGCCGTCCCGTTCGAGCGCGAGCTGTGTCGCCTCGCGGATGACGTCGTCGTCCTCGACGAACAGGACATGGGTGTGCTCTGCCATCGGGTGCTCTCAGTTCTCCGTCGGAGCGGGTGCGTCGCTGCCCGCCGCGCTGCTGTAGTGACTGCGGGTGCGGTCCGTCTCGGTGAAGTGGTTCGAGGACCAGCGGTACGTGATGACTTCCTCGCCGGAGGGATACGACACCGGATCACCCTTCTCGTACACCTGCTTGGTGACCACCAGGTCGCCCCGGTCGATCTCCGCGTAGACGGGTGGCTCCTCGTCCTGGAAGACATTCTCGTACTTCTTGCCTTCGGCGCGATACACGTAACTGCTGGTTCCGACCGCATCGCCGCAGGTCATGATGTTCACGACGACGTCGGAGGCGGATCCTCCGGTCAGGTTGCCGTACGAGACGTCGACCGGGTACTCGTCGGCGACGCAGGGCTTCAGGTCGCGCTTGACCGTCTGGCTGACCTTCGGGTCGTCCTTGACGAGCTTGACCGCCTCCAGGCTGGAGGGCGGCGAGGGCGCGGACGTCGTCGACGGCGTCGGGGACGGCGAGGGGGTCATCACCGTCTCGCCCCGGTTGCCGGGGCCCTCGTCCCGGGCGCCGGAGCCGCCGGTCGAGCAGGCGGTGAGCAAAAGGCCGATGGCGGCGAGCGCGACCACCGCCGCACTCCCCGCCCTCATCGTCCTGCCAGCCCGGGTGCTTAGGCCGCGCAACGCTCCCGCTCCTCACGTTCGAGCGCGCCGGTGGCGGGCTCCTCGCGGTCCCGGCTCTCCAGCTCCTGGCGGAGCCGGGCGAGCGCCCGGTGCAGAGTGCTCTTGACCGTTCCCGCCGACATGCCGAGTGCCGCGGCCGTCTCCTCCGTGGACATCTGCTCCCAGTGTCGCAGCACGACGACACTGCGCTGCTTGGGTGCGAGCACCTTCATGATGTCCATCAGGAGGGCGCGGTCCGCATGCTGTTCGGTGGAGTCTTCCACGCGGGCGTCGGGCAGCTGCTCGGTGGGGACCTCTTCGAGCTTGCGGGCCCGCCACCACTCCGTACGCGTGTTGATCATGACGCGGCGCAGATAGGCGTCCGCGAGCCGCTTGTCGGCTATGCCGTCCCAGCGGCCGTACGTCCGCACGAGCGCGGTCTGCAGCAGGTCCTGCGCGTCGACGGGGTCGGGGACCAGGCGCCGGGCACTGCGCAGCAGGGCGTCCTGCCGAGTGCGGACGTACTCTTCGAACTCGAGCACCTCGCCGTGCGCCATACCTAACCGCCTCCGTTCACCGACCACCGCTGCTTGTGCGGTACGGATACGAAGCTACGGAGGCGTTGTCACGAGGCTGTGCGGAGCAGCCGCCGGGGGGCGCACGGCCTTCCGTCGGTTGTGTAACAGATGTAGGCGGGGCGTAAAGCGGGGGCGTTTCGCTGTGATTTGGCCGCTGCCTCAGGTGAGAGGCAGGCGGTAGAGGCCTTCGGGGAGGGGCTCGACAAGGCCGTCGGAGACGAGCCCGTCCAGGGCGCGGGCCCGCTGCACGGGTTCGTCCCACACTCGGTCGAGAGCCGCCTGCGGTACGGGAGCGACGGCCTCCCTGAGCACCGCGAGCAGCTTGCCGCGGACCTGGCGGTCCGTTCCCGCGTACGTCTGGCCCCGGCGGGCGGGACCCTGGTGCGCGGGTTTACCGGCCGCCTGCCACGCGCACTGCTCCGCAATGGGACAGCGGGCGCAGTTCTCGTTCTTGGCGGTGCAGACGAGGGCGCCGAGCTCCATGGAGGCGGCGGCCCAGCGGGACGCCGTGCGGTCGTCATCGGGGAGGAGGGCGCGGGCGAGCTTGCGCTCGGCGGCGGTGGTGGCGTTGGGCGGGTACTGGACGCCGGTCACGGCACGCGCGAAGACGCGGCGCACGTTCGTGTCGAGTACGGCGTGACGCTGGCCGTACGCGAAGGAGGCGACGGCCGCGGCGGTGTACTCGCCGATGCCGGGCAGCGCGAGCAGCTGCGCGTGCTTGGCCGGTACGTCGCCGCCGTGCCGTTCCGTTATGGCGACGGCGGCGCCGTGCAGCCGGAGCGCGCGGCGGGGGTAGCCGAGGCGTCCCCAGGCGCGGACGGCTTCGCCCGGGGCTTCCTTGGCGAGGTCGGCGGGGCGGGGCCAGCGGGCGATCCACTGCTCGTACACGGGCAGGACGCGGCTGACCGGCGTCTGCTGCAGCATGAACTCGCTGACCATCACGCCCCAGGGTCCGGCGTCGGGCCGCCGCCACGGCAGGTCGCGCGCGTTCGCGTCGAACCAGGCGATGACGGGGCTGTGCAGGGCCTCGCCGGCGGGCTCGTTCTCGGGGTTCTCGGGGCTGTCTGACATTGGCATGGGCTTCGTGGGCGCAGTCATGGCAGGACGATCCTGCCACGGGGGTGGCGGGGGGCGGGCCAGGCGGGGCTCGTCGGGGGCCGTACGTTTTTCGCTCGGCGGCGTTGGCGGGGGTGTGGGGCTGCGCCGGGAGCCGTGCTTCGGGCGGACGTGTCGGCACGTCTCCATTTGTGGGTACGGTGCCGCGCCGGTATGTCCGTCCTCGCTATCGTCCGGTGGCCGCGGGGTTGCTTCGGCTGGGGAGTCCTGCGAACCGTGCTCCGGGCGGACATACCGGCCCGTCCCCTCGCGTTCGTTGCCGCCTGGGTCCGTCTCGCTGCCGGCTGCGGGGCGTGTCCGTCTGTGGGTACGGTGCCGCGCCGGTATGTCCGTCCTCGCTATCGTCCGGTGGCCGCAGGGCTACTTCGGTTGGGGAGTCCTGCGAACCGTGCTCCGGGCGGACATACCGGCCCGTCCCCTCGCGTTCGCTGCCGCCTGCGGACACCTGGGGCCGAGCTCCCCTGGCCGTCCCACACCCCGCGTCTGCCCACCCCCGTGGGCAGAGACAGCCCGCCCACCCCGCCCGTGCGAGGCACCTCCCCGCCTGGCCGTCCCACTCACACTGACCTCTACCCACCCCCACGGGTACGGGTTGCCGGCCCACCGCGCTCGCGCGGGGCGCTTCCTAGCCCACCCAGTGCGTATGGACCGCCCGCCCGCTCCCCGCCCGCCCCTGGCTGGTCCATGTCGCGCCGTTTGTCGCCCCCCTTGGAGCGTGAGGCGCCTCCTAGCCCACCGGCGTGCGTTTGGACCCCCTGTCCACCCCGACCGCGCGTAGCGCCGCTTCCCCGCCCACCCTGATTGCGCGAGACGCCTCCCCGCCCACCCCTGTGTGTACGAATCGCCCCCACCCACGAAGCTCTTCCCTGCCCCCCGACCGTCGAGAC
>NZ_BAAAUG010000099.1:0-24995 GCF_039533825.1 Streptomyces rectiviolaceus | reverse complement strand
GGTGAGCTGCTCGGGCTCGCCGCCCGCCACGGGCAGCAGCCACACCTGCGCGGGTCCGTCGCCGGGCGTGCGCAGGAACGCGACACGGGCCCCGTCGGGCGACCACGCGGGCGCCAAGTCGGCTTGCCCGCGCGTCAGTTGGCGTGGTGTGCCGCCGGTGGCGCCGACCTGCCACAAGGTGCGCACGTCACGGTCGGCGGCGCGGTCGGCGGTGCGCAGCACGTACACGATCTCGGCGCCGTCGGGCGAGACCGCGGGCTGCTCGGGCACCGCGAAGTCGTACAGGTCGTCGATGCGCAGGCGTGCGGACACGGTGCGCCACCTCCTAGGAGATCAGAAGTCGGGGGGCGGTGGTCAGGAGGCGGTCTTTCCCAGGCCGTCGCGGAAGAGGCGCAGCACGTTGCCGCCCAGGACCCGCGCGACGTCGCCGTCGGCCCAGCCGCGCCGCAGCAGCGCCTCGGTCACCAGCGGAAGCCCGGCGGGGCCTTCGAGGCCGGGCAGGAACTGGTCGGTCCGCACGCCTTCGATCACCGGGTGCGCGCAGCAGGGCGGGGTGGTGTCGGCCATGACCTCCTGGACGAAGTCCGGGCCGAGGCCGACGTGTTCGAGGCCCGCGACGTCCGCGAGGTGCTCGATGTGGTCGACGAGCCGGTCGAGGGTGTAGTCGTGCTCGTGGAGGAACGGGGCGAAGAAGTTCACGCACACCACACCGCCGTTCGCGGCGGTCGCCTTCAGCTGGTCGTCGGTGAGATTGCGGTGGTGGTCGCGCAGCGCACGCGCGGATGAGTGCGTGGCGATGACCGGCCGGGATGCCAGCTCCAGTACGTGGTCGACACCGGCGGCACCGAGGTGGCTGATGTCGAACATCATGCCGATGCGCTCCATCTCGGCGAGCGCGGCCACGCCCGCCCGGGTCAGCCGGCTCCCGGCCGCGTCCTCGCCGCTTCCGTCGGCGAGCGGCGTACGTCCGAAGTGCGCGAGGGAGGCGATCCGAACGCCCAACCGGTAGAGCGTCTCCAGGAGTTCGACGTCCTCGGCGACGCCCGGCGCGCTCTCCAGGGCGAGGACGAGCGCGATCCTCCCGTCGTCCAGGGCGGCGTCCACCTCGGCGCCGTCACCGCAGAGCCGGACCGCGTCGGCGTTGCCTGCGGCGAGGCGGTGCGCGGCCTCGATCATGCGCAGCGTCTGGCGCAGCGCTCCCTCTGGCCGGTAGGTGTCGTCGATGAACACGGGCAGCACCTGTACGTCGACGCCGCCCGCCAGGAGTTGGGGCAGCCACCGCTCGCGGAAGAACGCCGCCCACTGGTCGACGGGCCTGGCGGTCACGGCGCAGAGCAGGTCGTTGTGGGTGTCGGCGACGACGCTGCGCCGGTGCAGTCCGGCGGCGTCGCTCGTGGCCGTGGTCATGTTCGGGCTCCTTCGGGCTCGGCGGGTTCCCCCGCGAAATGACAGGCCGCCCGGTGCGGACGCAGCTCGGCGTCCTGCGCGGGGTCGGCGGTGCGGCAGAGGTCGCGGTCGGCCCTTGCGAGCGGGCCGAGCGCGCAACGCGGGTGGTAGCGGCAGCCGGGCGGCGGGCGGTGCGGGTCGCTCGGCTCGGCGTCGGCGGTCCCGGCGGCACCGATCTCCTCGAACAGTGGAGTGTTCCAGGACGGCGCCGCGCTCAACAGGGCTCGGGTATAGGGGTGTTGGGGATCCGAGAGCACCTGTTCGGCGGGGCCCGCCTCGACGATCCGCCCCAGGTACATGACGGCGATGATGTCGCTGAGGTAGCGCACGACGGCGAGGTTGTGCGAGATGAACAGCATGGACAGGCCCAGACGCTGCCGGATGTCCCGTACGAGATTGAGCACGGCACCCTGCACCGACACGTCGAGCGCGGAAGTGATCTCGTCCGCGATCACGACCTCAGGGCGTCCGGCCAACGCGCGGGCCAGCGCCACGCGTTGCCGCTGTCCGCCGGAGAGCTGGGCGGGCAGCGCCGTGGCCCGGTCCGGGTCGAGGTTGACCAGTTCGAGGAGCCGCGCGACCTCGGCGCGTCTTTCCTTCGCCCGTTCACCGCGCGGCATCGCCTCGCCGATCGAGGCGCCGACGCTCATGCGCGGGTTCAGCGAGGAGTACGGATCCTGGAACACCATCTGCAGTGGACGGTGCCCCGTCAGGTGCCGCACGTCGGAGCCGTCGAGCAGTACCCGTCCCGCGCTGATCGGCGAGAGGCCGACGGCGCTGCGGGCGAGCGTCGACTTCCCGGATCCCGACTCGCCCACGAGACCAACCACTTGGCCGGACGGCACGGTCAGGCTGACGCCGTCGACGGCGGTGAGTCCGCCGCGCCGGCTCCCGTACCGCACGCTCACCCGTTCAAAGACCAGCTCGCTCACGCGCCACCTCCGGCGGCCTCGACGTCGACATGTGAACCGCCGCCGAGACGGGGCGCGGGCGGCTCGGCGCCCTGCGGATGCCAGCAGGCCACGCGATGTGCGCCCCTGACGGCCCCCAATTCCCGCGGCGCCGGGTCCTCGGCCCGGCACCGCTCGTCGGCGAAAGGACAGCGCGCCGCGAACGCGCAGCCCACGCCCACCTGTCCTGGCTCCGGCGGCCGCCCCGGGATGACCGCGAGGGGTGCGCCGCGGTCGGTGTCGAGCGCCGGTACGGCGGCGAGGAGCGCCCGCGTGTAGGGATGGCTCGCCGCGGTGCGCAGATCGGCGGTGGGCAGGTCCTCCACGATCCGGCCCGCGTACATCACAAGGACTCGTCGGCAGCTCTGCGCCACGACGGTGATGTCATGGCTGATCAGCAACAGCGCGGCCTGCCTTCCCTGTTGGCGTGCTCCGCCCCCGCTCCGTTGCCGTGCCCCGGTTTCGCTCTCCCGCACCTGGGCGAGCAGCCGCAGTACCTGCCGCTGCACGGTGACGTCCAGAGCGGTGGTCGGCTCGTCGGCGATGACCAGGCGCGGCTCGCCCATCAGGCCCATGGCGATCATCGCCCGCTGCCGCATGCCGCCGGAGAACTCGTGCGGGTACTGGCGTGCCCGGCGTTCGGCCGCGGGCACCCGCACCTCGCGCAGCCGATCGACGGCCCGCGTGAGCGCCTTGCCGCGCGAGAGACCCTGATGCTGTTCGGAGACCTCGGCGAGCTGGCGTCCGATGCGCCGGGTCGGATTGAAGGAGGTCATCGGATCCTGGAACACCAGCGCGAGCGACGTACCGAGAAGCCCGCGCGCCTCGGCGTCGGACGTCCCCAGGAGCGGCGTCCCGAGGAACTCCAGGCGGGCCGCGGACACCACTCCCGGCGCCTCGATCAACCGGGAGACACCGAGCGCGGTCAGGCTCTTCCCGGAGCCGGACTCACCGACCACGCCGACGGATTCCCCGGCGCCGACGGTGAAGCTGACACCCCGCACCGGCGTCACCGGCCCCGCAGGCCCGGGGAAGGCGACGCGCAGATCCTCCACGACCAGCACGGGGTCGCCCTCGGCGGGTGCTGCGGCCGGGGTCGCCGCCGACGTGCCTTTCGCCTTCGGCGAGGAAGCCACCGGGGAGGGCAGCGAGGAAGCGGCCGAGGGTGGCACCGAGGAAGCCGCCGAGGAGCGCGCCCCCACCACGCCCGCCACCGTCTCCCCGAACAGATTGAACGCGAGCCCGGCCACCACCACCGCGACGCCCGGCGCGAGGGCCGCCGTGGGATTGACGTAGATCTGGTTGAGCCCCTCCCCGAGCAGCCGCCCCCAGTCGTAGTCGGGGGCCTGCACCCCGATGCCGAGGAACGAGAGCCCGGCGAAGGCGAGCAGCGCCATCCCCGCGCTGATGGTGGCGTTGACCACCAGCGGCTCACCGATGTTGGGCAGCACATGCCGCAGAAGGAGACGGATCCGCCCCACCCCGGCCACTCGCGCCGCCGCCACGAAGTCCCGCCCCGCGATCCCCGCGGACAGCGTCTGCGTGAGGCGGGCGAACGCGGGCGCCATGGCGAGCCCGATGGCGAGCACCGCCCCCTTCGCCCCGACCCCGAAGATCATGGCGAAGAACAGGGCGAGCAGCAGACCGGGGAAGGCCACGGCGATGTTCACGGCCGAGGTCACGAGCCGCCCCGCCCACCGGGGGAGCACGGAAGGCGCCGTTCCCAGGAGCGTGCCGGTCACCACCCCGATCGCCGTGGCCGTCACGGCGAGCACGAGGGACAGCCGCGTCGCGACGAGGACGCGGGCGAGGATGTCCCGCCCCAGGCTGTCCGTGCCGAGCAAGTGTGCGGCGGTCGGACCCTGTTGGAGGGCGTCCACGTCCACCGCCGACGCCCGGTCGCCCCAGAGCACGGGCGCGAACAGGGCAAGCGCGATCAACAGCACAAGGAGCGCGGCCGAGCAGGCCCCCACGGGCGTACGCACGACGGCCAGGATCTTCTTACCGGCGTTCCGATTCCGCATGGCTCAGGCCTCCCGGATCGTCGAGCGCGGATCGAGCACGGCGAGCAACACGTCGACCAGCAGATTCACCGTCAGCACACCGATCCCGTAGACGAGGACGATCCCCTGCACCACGGGGTAGTCCTTCTGCTGGATCGACTGCACGATCGTCGAGCCCAGGCCCGGCCACGCGAAGACGTTCTCCACCAGGACCGTCCCGGCCACCAGGCCGGTCAGGACCAGGCCGCCCATGGTCAGCGTCGCGGTGAGCGCGTTGGGCAGCGCGTGCCGTGCGTAGATCCGCCGGGCGGGCAGCCGCTTGGCGCGTGCCGTGCGGATGAAGTCGTCGCCGAGGACCGCAAGCATCTCGACCCGCACGATGCGGGCGAGTACGGCTGCGGGGCCAACGGCAAGGGCGAGCACGGGAAGCACGTACGAGCCGAAGCCTCCGCGCCCGGCCACGGGGAACCACCCCAGATGGACCGAGAAGACGTAGACGAGCCCGACTGCCAGCAGGAATTCGGGTATGGCCGCCAGGAGGACGCTGGTCGACGTGAAGGCCAGCTCCCCGCCCCTGCGCCGGCCGCCCCGGGTCAGCACGGCCATCACCACGCCGACCGGAACGGCCACCACCATGGCTACGGCGAATGCCGCGAGGGCCAGCTGGGCGGTCGCGGGCAGGCGGTCACCGATCTGCTGCGACACGGGCAGGTTGCTCAGCACGGACGTCCCGAAGTCGCCGCCGCACACCGACCGCAGGTAGTGCCAGTACTGCGTGAGGAGGCCGTCGTCCAGGCCCAGCGCCTGCCGCCGCGCGTTCACCGTCTCCACCGGTGCCGTCATGCCGAGCGCGGACCGCACCGGGTCCCCGGGCATCAGATGGATCATCACGAAGGCGGCGGTCACCACCACCCACAGCGACACCACGAACCGCCCGAGCCGCCGTCCGAAGAAGGACAGCCACGGGCTTTCCAGCACTCCCGCCCGCGCACTCGGTGGTGCGGGCCTGGCAACCACAGTGGACACGGCAACGACCTCCGTCGGGCTCCGAGTCGGAACCCAGCGAGTGTCGCGTCACTCGGGCAGCGGGCGATTCGTTCCCGCGCACAAGAAGAACGGGCCGACTGGTGCCACAGGACGAGCGCCGGTCAGGCCGCCGTGGGGCCCTTCGTCGTCCAGCCGGGGGCCTGCGGATGCGCGGTGAGGTCGTCGTGATGGACCTGGTCGCCGCAGGCCGCGCAGGTCACCACGGGGACCATCTCGTGGCCGCAGACGTGCTCGACGACCATCGGGCGGTCGTCGTCCTCGCGGAGGTGGCGGTCGCCCCAGGCCATGAGGGTCATCAGGACCGGCTCCAGTTCGAGGCCGGCTCGCGTGGGGCGGTACTGGAAGCGCTGCGGGCGTTCGCTGTAGGCGACCTTCTCCAGGACGCCGGCGTCCACCAGGCGGCGCAGGCGCGTGGCGAGGATGTCGCGCGGGGCGCCGATGTTGCGCACCAGCTGGTCGAAGCGTCCATTGCCGAGGCAGACCTCGCGCAGGACGAGCAGGGAGTACTTCTCGCCGACAAGGGCGAGGGCGTCGGCGATCGAGCAGGGGCGCGCATCCTTCATGCGGGCAGTCTAGGGGAGGGTTTGTTTTTCCAACTCACGGGGTTATGGTGAGTCCAGATTTCCTACTCACTGGTAATCGCCATGGGGGTCATGGGGGAGCGACCTCGTGCTGCCTCCCCGGCGCTCTAGGAGGACCGCACCATGCGTGACGCAGTCATCGTCGAAGCCGTACGCACCCCGGTCGGCAAGGGCAAGCCGAACGGCTCCCTCGCCCATGTCCACCCGGTCGAGCTCCTCGCCCACACCCTGCGCAGCCTCGTGGAGCGCACGGGCATCGACCCCGCCCAGGTCGACGACGTGATCGGCGGCTGCGTCGACCAGGTCGCCGAGCAGGCCATGAACACCACCCGTTACGCCGTCCTGTCGGCGGGCTTCCCGGAGTCGGTGCCCGCGACCACCGTGGACCGCCAGTGCGGTTCCTCCCAGCAGGCCGTGCACTTCGCCGCGCAGGGCGTCATCTCCGGGGCGTACGACATGGCCGTCGCCTGCGGGGTGGAGTCGATGAGCCGCGTACCGATGTGGTCGAACGTCCCCGCGGGCGCCGACCCCTTCGGACCCGGCGTCGCCCGGCGCTTCCCCGAAGGGCTCGTGCCGCAGGGCATCAGCGCCGAACTCATCGCCGCCAAGTGGTCCATCGGCCGCGAGCGGATGGACGCCTTCGCGACCACCTCGCACCAGCGGGCCGCGCGCGCCTGGGGCCAGGGTCTCTTCGACGCGGAAGTCGCCCCGGTCGACGGCGTCACCCGCGACGAGTCCGTACGCCCCGCCACCACCCCGGAGATACTCGCGGGCCTGAAGCCCGCCTATGAGGACCCCGCCTTCGGCGAGCGCTTCCCCCAGATCGACTGGTCCGTCACGGCGGGCAACGCCAGCCCCACCAACGACGGGGCGTCCGCCGTCCTCATCACCACCAGTGAGAACGCCGCACGGCTCGGCCTGCGCCCGCTCGCCCGGCTGCACAGCTTCGCCGTCATCGGATCCGACCCGCTCCTGATGCTCACCGGCATCCTGCCCGCCACCGAAAAGGTGCTGCGCAACGCCTCGTTGAGCCTGGACGACATCGACCTCTTCGAGGTCAACGAAGCCTTCGCGAGCGTCGTGCTCGCCTGGCTCCAGGAGACCGGCGCGGACCCCGAGAAGGTCAATGTGCACGGCGGGGCGATCGCGTTGGGGCATCCCCTTGGCGCCAGTGGCACACGCCTGATGACGACCCTCGTTCACGCCATGCGGGCCCGCGGCGCGCGCTATGGGTTGCAGACCATGTGCGAGGCCGGGGGCCTCGCCAACGCCACCGTCCTCGAAGCGTTGTAGAGCTGTCCCGGCCCGGCGCCCCTTCGGGCCCTACCGGCCCCGGAGCTGATTGCGCTTGAACCACGCCACCAGTGCCCCCGCAAGACCCGTCACCGCGATGAAGCCCATCGCGACGAGGAAAGCGGGGGACGTCGGCGTCGACGCGCGGGCGCCCGCGACGACGTACGCGGCCGTGTTCGGGATCGAGCCCAGGCCGGTGGCGAGCAGGAACGGCAGCCATCCCATGCGGGACACCGACGCGCAGTAGTTGGCGGCCGCGAACGGCACCCCGGGAAACAGCCGCGCCGCCAGCATCGACCGGAAGCCGTGCCTGCTCAGCTGCCCGTCGGCCGCCTTCAGCCAGCGTCCACGGACCAGCGGACGCAGCGCGTCCTGCCCCAGCATCCGTCCGAGCCCGAAGGCGATCCCGGCGCCGAGCACCGTGCCCGCGAGCGCCGCGGTGAGCCCCGCCTGCGAACCGAACAGGGCGCCCGCCGCCAGATTGAGCAGCGGACGCGGCACGAACGCCGTGGTGCACAGGCCGTACGCGACGGCGAACACCGTCACGGCGGCGGCGCCGCCGAGCTGCCGGAGCCCGCCGTCGGACAGAAGCCGCTGCGGCTCGAAGAGCAGCACGCACGTCCCTGCCGCCGCGAGCAGCACCACCAGCAGAGACAGCCGCGACCAGGGCGAGAGCAGCGCCTTGGTGCAGCGCGCGGCAAGGCCCTGCGGGCGGGCGGCGGCGGTGTCGAGCATCCGGGGAGACTAACCGACAAATGTGTGTGATCGCCGTATGGTGCGTCTCATGAGCGTCACAGTCCCGCGCAGCGACTTGGCGGACACCGTCATGGAGCGGCTCACCACGCTCTACCCGACGGCGGCCGATCCGGAGCGGGCCGTACAGGCACAGGCGTACCTGAAGAACGTCGCTCCCTTCCTGGGCGTGCACGCGCCCCTGCGCCGCGAATTGTCCCGCACGGTTCTCGCCGGGCTTCCGCGCCCCGACGAGGCCGACTGCACGGCCATCGCCCTGCGCTGCTGGGAACTGCCGGAGCGCGAATACGCCTACTTCGCCGTGGACTACCTGCGCCGATACGTGAAGCGCCTCTCGTCCGGTTTCCTGCCGGTCGCCCGTCACCTCGTCACGACGGTCTCCTGGTGGGACACCGTCGACGCACTCGCCGCGCACGTCGTGGGCGGCCTTGTCGCCGCCGACCCGAAACTCAAGGCCGAGATGGACGCCTGGATCGAGGACGAGGACCTGTGGGTGGCCCGCACCGCCCTCCTCCACCAGCTCCGGTACAAGGACGCCACCGACACCGAACGCCTCTTCGCCTACTGCGTGCGGCAGTCGGGGCACCCCGACTTCTTCATCCGCAAGGCCATCGGCTGGTGTCTGCGCGAGTACGCCAAGACCGATCCGGACGCGGTACGCGACTTCGTCGAGCGGGAGCGCGGGCGCGGGCGCCTGGCGCCGCTCTCGGTGCGCGAGGCACTGAAGAACCTCTGAGCGCACCGGACTTCACACCGCACCGGACTTCACGCCGACCCGGACTTCACGGACCACCCGGCGAAAATCATTCGACGTACCCCCGGCCGTCGGCAAAGATCTGCCACATGTTCCGGTACGCCTTTCACGCAGCTTCGCCCGCAGTCGCGGGCGCTGCGAAGGCTGCCGTCTTCCTCTGCGTCGCACTTTCCGTCGACGGCGCCCGACGCTGACCCTCCCCGGACACTCCGGCGGACCCCATAGGGGGAGGGTCGGTTGGGCCCCGGGGTCTTCAGCTTCGAGTTCCGGAGAAGGAACCGCCATGTCCAAGACGGCATACATCCGCACCAAGCCGCACCTCAACATCGGCACGATGGGCCATGTCGACCACGGCAAGACCACCCTGACCGCCGCCATCACCAAGGTCCTCAGCGAGCGCGGCACCGGCAGCAGTACCCAATACGTTTCCTTCGACCGTATCGACCGCGCCCCCGAGGAGGCGCAGCGCGGCATCACCATCAACATCGCGCACGTCGAGTACGAGACCGACACCCGGCACTACGCGCACGTGGACATGCCTGGCCACGCCGACTACATCAAGAACATGGTCACCGGCGCCGCGCAGCTGGACGGGGCGATCCTCGTCGTCTCCGCGCTCGACGGGATCATGCCGCAGACCGCCGAGCACGTCCTGCTCGCCCGGCAGGTCGGCGTCGACCACATCGTCGTCGCCCTCAACAAGGCGGACGCGGGTGACGAGGAGCTCACCGACCTCGTCGAGCTTGAGGTGCGCGAGCTGCTCTCCGCGCACGGGTACGGAGGCGACTCCGTGCCCGTCGTGCGGGTCTCGGGCCTGAAGGCGCTGGAGGGCGACCCGCGGTGGGCCGCCGCCATCGAGGCGCTGCTCGACGCGGTGGACACGTATGTGCCCATGCCCGAGCGGTACGTCGACGCGCCCTTTCTGCTCTCGGTGGAGAACGTGCTCACCATCACCGGGCGCGGAACCGTCGTCACCGGAGCCGTCGAGCGCGGCCAGGTGCGGATCGGCGACCGGGTGGAGGTGCTCGGCGCGGAGACGGAGACCGTCGTCACCGGGCTCGAGACCTTCGGCAAGCCCATGGAGTCCGCGCAGGCGGGCGACAACGTGGCGCTGCTCCTGCGCGGAGTGCCGCGCGACGCCGTGCGACGCGGGCATGTCGTCGCGGAGCCGGGCAGCGTCAGTCCGAGTCGCCGTTTCACCGCCCAGGTGTACGTCCTTTCCACCAAGGAGGGCGGACGGTCGACGCCGATCGCGACCGGCTACCGGCCGCAGTTCTACCTCCGCACCGCGGACGTGGTGGGCGACGTCGACCTCGGCGACGCCGCCGTGGCCCGGCCCGGCGACACCGTCACCATGACGGTCGAGCTCGGCCGCGACATGCCCCTGGAGACGGGCCTCGGCTTCGCGATCCGTGAGGGCGGCCGCACCGTCGGCGCGGGCACGGTGACCGAGGTCCGCTGACGCCGATGCCCGCCTGCCTCGGGGGATCCACCCCCGAGGCAGGCGGGCACAATGGAGCGGTGACCCAGGACGAACGCGCGGACGATGCCATGGCCGTGATCAAGGACGTGGACCACGGCACGGCCAAGCTGATGCCGGACGTGGACCGGCCCCGCGCCTGGCTGCTCACGGTCGACGGCGCGCCCCAGTCGTACGTCGACCTGGACGCGCCCACCTATCTGGAGTTCGAGTACGTGCAGCGGCTCGCCCACGTCATCGACACCGCCGACGATCCCGACCGCCCGCTGGACGTGATCCACCTCGGCGGCGGCGCGCTCACCCTGCCCCGCTATGTCGCCGCCACCCGCCCCGGCTCGCGCCAGGACGTCGTGGAGGCGGACCGGGGACTGCTCGAACTGGTCACCGAGCGGCTGCCGTTGCCCGCGGACTCCGGGATCACCGTGCACGGTGCGGACGCCAGGCAGTGGCTGGAGGCGGCGGAACCCGACAGCACGGACGTGCTCGTCGCCGATGTCTTCGGCGGCTCGCGGGTGCCCGCCCATCTGACGTCGGTGGCCTACGCGCGCGCGGCGGAGCGGGCCCTGCGCGCGGGCGGACTCTATGCGGCGAACCTCGCCGACGGGGCGCCGTTCGGCTTCCTCCGCTCCCAACTCGCCACCTTCGCCGAGGTGTTCGGGCAGGTCGCGCTGATCGCCGAGCCGACCGTGCTGCGCGGCCGCCGCTTCGGCAACGCCGTGCTTGTCGCCTCACACGAAGCGATCGACGTCGAGGCGCTGGCCCGGCGTACGGCGGCCGACGTCTTCCCGGCGCGGGTGGAGCACGGGGCGGCGCTGCGCCTGTTCATCGGTGACGCGAAGCGGGTGCGGGACGAGGACGCGGTCGCGTCACCCGAGCCGCCCGGCGGGGCCTTCAGCATCGGCTGACGTCCCGGGCGGGGGCCCGGGCGGGGGCCCGGGCGGGGGCCCGGGCGGGGGCCCGGGCGGGGGCCCGGGCGGGAGAGCGGCCGCCTTGGCGACCTCCTTCGACGACGCGCGCCGCGTCAGATTGCGCACGTCAGGGACGAAGAGCACAAGCGCCGTCACCACGACCACCAGCACCGCGCAGCCCCACAACGAGGCCGAACGCCCGAAGGCGAGCTCCGCCGGGCCTGCGAGCGCCGTGGCGAGCGGGACCATCGCGATCGAGCCGAACCAGTCGTACGCGGCCACGCGCGACAGCTTCTCCTCGGGGATCTCCTGATGCATCGCTGTCATCCAGGAGACGCCGAACACCTCGATGGCGACGCCGCTGACGAACATCACCGCCGCCAGACCCCACACCGGCAACGGCACCGCGAGCGCCGCCGACGGCGCCGCGAGCGGGAAGACGCAGAGGGTGCCCGCGAGCAGCAGGCGCCGCGGCTTCCACCGCATCATCAGGAACGCGCCGCCGACCGTGCCCGCGCCGAACGCGCCGAGCGCCAGACCCCAGGGCCCGGCGCCGCCAAGCTCGTCCCGGGCGACCAGCGGCCCGAACACGGCCTCGGCCGCACCCACCACGGCGACCACCACGGAGAACTGCGCGACGATCGCCCACAGCCACGGCCGGCCGATGAACTCCCGCCAGCCCTCCCGCAGATCGGAGAGCAGCCCGCCGCCCGGTTCGCGCACCGGAATGTGGCTCACGTCGAGGAACGACCGCAGGGCTCCGGCCACCGCGAACGCCGCCGCGTCCACGGCGAGCACCCAGCCGGGCCCGATCGCGGCGACCATCAGACCGCCGAGCGCCGCGCCGCCGAGCCCCGCGCCCTGCATCGCCATGCGGTACAGCGCGAAGGCGCGGCTCGCCTGTTCGCCGCTGACGGTCGACATCAGCATGCCTTCGGCGGCAGGACCGAAGAACGCCTGGCCGGTGCCGCCGAGCGCGGTGAGCAGCATCATCGACCACAACGGGGGCGTGCCGGAGATGACGAGCACCGCGAAGACCGCCTGCGAGAGGCAGTTGAGAGCGTTGGCCGCGACCATCACGTGGTGGCGCGGCAGCCGGTCGGCGACGGCGCCGCCGATGAGCAGGAAAAGCACGAGCGGCAGCGTGCGCGCCGCCGCCACAAGCCCGACGTCCCCGCCGTCACCGCCGGAGTCGAGCACCGCGAACGCCGCCGCGATCAGGGCGCCGTGGCTGCCCAGATTGGTCACGATCGCGGCGGCGGTCAGCAGGCTGTAGTTGCGCCCGGCCCAGGCAGAGCGGTGGGACTTGGTCACTCGACGACTATCGTTTCAACTTGGGCCCGCTGACAATCAGTTTTCCTGTGCGTCATCGCTTACGAAGGTGAGGCTGGAAAATCCACTCGCCCTCAAGTCGCGGTGCCCCGCTTCCGCCATCGTCAACCACGCAGCTTGCCACGCAGACCCACGGATTTGCTGACGAGTTGGTGCAGGACCAGTAACTCGTAAGCGGGTTGTCCTTGTAGCGGTGTCGGACAATGGACGAGTTCTGAGATGGCTTGAAATGGACTGGCGCCTTCTCTACTGCCACCTTCCATTTCTTGGTCTGCTTGGTGCACTTGACTGCGGCGGCTGACGCCGGTGTTGAGGTCGCCAGCGGAATCGCGGTTGCCGCGAGAGCGGCTGCAGCCAGGCAAGACAGCAGGGTCCTTCGCATTTCTCTCCTTGGTCAATGATGGAAATGCCATACCCCAAAGAACGTTTCTTGCTAGGCATGAACATTGGGGCATGAGGACGTTAGCTGCCCGGTGATTGGGTGTCAACGCGCGGCATTCACTGCGCGGATTCTGACGTTGCTGTCCTCAAGTCGCCTGTGGAGATAAATGTCTTGACGGTGTCTATGTGTCGTGAATCAAGATTCCGGCGGATCCTCGCTAAGCCGCACTGTGCGGAGGATCTTCTCCACCGTGGCATCGGAAATCTCGTCCTTCACGCCCTTGGCGCCGTAGAGAGTCCAGGCCACGTACTCACCCTCGCCGTTCTTGAAGGCGAACGTCGTGGCCTTGCCGTCCGAGTCGCACTTGTCATTCTTGGCGACGCCGGAGGTTGTGGAGGTCGCTACGCTGCCCTCGAGGCCCGACGTGGTGGTGAACGACTCCACCTTGCCGATCTTGATCTTCTTCTTGTCGGCCTTCTTCTGGTCCGTGTAGCCGCCGAAGACCCACCATGCGGAGTCATTGCGCGCGACGTCCTTGGTGTTCTTGGCGCCGTTCTGGCCCTTGGTGCCGACGGCGCCGAGGGCGGTGTCGTCCTTTGTGCCGTCCTTGTCGTCGTCCGAGGAGCACCACTTCGACTTGTAGTACGCGGGCGCGGACATGGTGATGAGCGGCTTCGCCTCGGCGCCCTTGCTCGCGTCCTCGAAGCCGATGAAGGTGTCGGGGGTCTGCACCTCCCAGTCGGCAGGGACGTCGAAGGCTGTGCCCCACTTGGGGTTCACCACGACCTGCCAGCCCTTGACCGTCGGCTTCGGGTCGTTGCCCGTGCCGCGCTCGGAGCCGCCGTCGTCGGTCGGGCTCGGCTTCGGGGACGCGGACTTGGCGGGAGACTTCTTCCCCGGCTTCGCGTCCGCCTCGTCGTCCTTGTCGCCGCCGAGCACCAGGAAGCCCGTGACACCGGCGGCCACCAGGACGGCGAGCGCCGCGACGATCGCGGTGATCTTCGTCTTGTTTCCGTCCCCGCCCTGACCGCCGCCCGGCTGGGGCGGCATCGGCGGTGGTGTGGGCGCCGCCCACTGCGGCTGCTCCGGCTGCGAGAAGGCACCCGACTGCGGCTGCTGCTGGTATCCCGGCTGCTGATACGGGTTCGGCTGCTGGTACCCCGGCTGCTGGTACGGATTGGGATTCTGGTCCTGCGGGTTCTGCTCGCCCCCGGGCGGCTGCTGTCCTGGCCACATGGGCAGTAACCATAGAGGGGCTTGTGGCCTGATGTCATCGCTGCCCCCGCCAGGAGGTCGGCACATCAGGGCACAAGCCCCGTCGGCGTACGAAACGACTCAGGACTCGGTCGGGTCTCCGTGCAGACGCACCGTATTGAGGATCTTCATGACAGTCGCTTCCGGGATCTCGTCCTTGACGCCCTTCGCGCCGTAGAGACTCCAGGCGACGTACTCACCCTCGGAGTTCTTGAAGCCGAAGGTGATCGCCTTGCCGTCCGAGTCGCACTTGCCGTTCTGCGGCGTGTTCGTCGACTGAGCGCGCGCGATGCTGCCCTTGATGCCGGTCTTCGTGGTGAACGGCTCCGCCTTCTTGGCGACGGTGAGGCTCTTCTTGTCCGGCTGCGTGTATCCGCCGAAGACCCACCACGGCACCTGGTTGATCGCGACCTCGTCGGTGTTCTTGGCGCCGTTCGCGCCCTTGGTGCCGACGGCGCCGAGGGCGGTGTCGTCCTTCGTGCCGTCCTTGTCGTCGTCCGAGGAGCACCACTTCGACTTGTAGTACGCGGGCGCGGACATGGTGATGAGCGGCTTCGCCTCGGCGCCCTTGCTCGCGTCCTCGAAGCCGATGAAGGTGTCGGGGGTCTGCACCTCCCAGTCGGCAGGGACGTCGAAGGCTGTGCCCCACTTGGGGTTCACCACGACCTGCCAGCCCTTGACCACCGGCTTCGGGCCCTTGTTCGTGCCGCGCTCGTCCTCGCCGCCACCGGTCGCCGGGTCCGCGGCCGGCTTCTTGGAGGCGGATTTGGAGGGGGACTTGGACGGCTTCGCGTCCGCCTCGTCGTCCTTGTCGCCGCCGAGCACCAGGAAGCCGGTGACACCGGCGGCCACCACGACCGCCGTCGCCGCGACGATGGCGACCAGCTTGGTCTTGTTGCCGTTGCCGCCACCCCCGTCGCCGCCGGGCTGCCCCGTCACGCCCATCGGAGCGGTCGGCGCGCTCCACTGGCCCTGCTGCGGGCCCGGCTGTCCCGGCCCCTGCTGCTGATAGGGATTGGGCTGCTGGTATCCCGGCTGCTGATACGGGTTCGGCTGCTGGTACCCCGGCTGCTGGTACGGGTTGGGATTCTGGTCCTGCGGATTCTGCTCGCCCCCGGGCGGCTGCTGTCCTGGCCACATGGCGGGAAACGATACGGGGTGTTGGAGCGGACACGTCACGGCCACCCCGGGCGGGGGCGGCCGGAAAGCCCGGTCGGCTCAGGACCCCGACTCCACCTCGATCTCCCGCACCGTACCGAGGATCTTCTTGACCGTCGCGTCCGGGACTTCGTCACGCACGCCCTTGGCGCCGTTGAAGGACCACGAGACGAAATCACCGTCCGCGTTCTTGAAGGCGAACGTCGTGGCCTTGCCGTCCGAGTCGCACTTGTCCTTCTTGATCACGCCGCTGGACGACGCCGTCACGAGGCTGCCCGTGATGCCCGACTTCGTCGTGTAGGGCCGTGCGGCGCCGGTGCTGACCTTCTTCTTGTCGGGCTGGGTGTAGGCGCCGTAGACCCACAGTTCGGCGTCCTTGCGCGCGGCCTCCTCGGTGCTCTTGGCGCCACGGTTGCCCTTGCTGCCCGCGGCCGCGAGGGCCGTGTAGTCCTTGGTGCCGTCCCGGTCCTCGTCGGATCCGCACCACTTCTCCTTGAGGTACGCCGGCGCGGCCATGGCGACCAGCGGCTTGTCGTCGGGGTCGTCGTCCTCCGACACCCAGCTGACCCAGTCCGCCGACTTGGGGATCCACTGCGCGGGAACGTCGAAGGCGATGCCGCTCTTGGCGTTCACGACCGTCTTCCAGCCCGCGATCGTCGGCTTCGGCCCGCCCCCGACGCCACGCGCGTCGGCGTCCTCGGACCCGGCCGGACTCGGCGCCGCGGACGAGGACTTCGCCGGGTCGGGCTTCGCGGTGTCGTCCTCGTCGCCGCCGAGCACCAGGAAGCCGGTGACACCCGCGGCCACCACCACCGCGGCCGCGGCGACGACAGCGATGACCTTCGTCTTGTCGCCGTTGCTCCCGCCGTCGCCCCCGCCAGTGCCCTGCGGGGCCTGAGGAGTGCCGCCGGGAACGGTGGGTGCGTTCCATGGCGCCGGTTGTTGATACCCCGGCTGCTGGTACGGATTCGGCTGCTGGTTCGGCCCGCCCCCGGGCTGCTGCTCTCCTGGCCACATGCGCAGCAACGATAGGTGACCGCGATCTACGTCGAGCGGGCTCCTGGCCAAAGAAGGCTACCGGTGGGTAACATCCCGGCCATGAGCGCTGACCAGATGTCGATAGGCGAGATGCTCGCCGCAACCGTGCCGATGGCCCGGACCCTGAACCTCGAGTTCCGCGAGACCACACCCGACAAGGCCGTGGTCGCCCTGCCCGACCAGGCCGACTACCACAACCACGTCGGCGGACCGCACGCCGGAGCCATGTTCACGCTGGGGGAGTCGGCGAGCGGCGCGATCGTGCTCGCCGCGTTCGGGGACCAGCTCTCACGGGCCGTGCCCCTGGCCGTCAGCGCCGACATCGCGTACAAGAAGCTCGCCATGGGGCCGGTGACCGCCACCGCGACCCTCGGCCGCCCGGCCGTCGATGTCGTCGCCGAGCTGGACGCGGGGCAGCGTCCGGAGTTCCCGGTGGCGATCGCGATCCAGCGCGAGGACGGCGCCGTGACCGGCGAGATGACGGTCGTCTGGACGCTGCGCCCCAATAACTGAGTCGCATACGGGCGTCGGCTTCCGTACGTTCATTGAACACAGCGGCGTCACGTCGGCCGGGCCACGGGGGTCCCGACCGGCGCGGCGCCGTTCTTTTCGGCTCGACTCATTGACACGAGTCACCAACGGCCATAGTTTTCCCGCCGCCAGTGGTTCGACGTCATCCAGGGGAGTCGCCGTGAGCCGCATGAGCCGCATGAGCCGCATGAGAAGAATTCGACGGGGCGCGTCCGCCTTCGTCGTCATGGCCGCCGCCGCGGCCCTGCTCACCCCGAACGCCGCGCAGGCCGCGCAGGCCGCCCCCGGCAAAGGAACGCTCGTCCGCACGGACGCGGGCTGGCTGCGCGGTGAATCCACCGCCGAGGGGCGGCAGTTCCTCGGCATCCCATACGCGCGCCAGCCCGTCGGCGACCTGCGCTGGAAGGAGCCACGGCCCGCCAAGTCCTGGCAGGGCGTGCGCGGTGCGACCTCCTTCGGCAACCGCTGCGTACAGACCGCGAGTTGGGATCCCGGCTACGAGAACCCCAGCCACACCGAGGACTGCCTGGACCTCAACGTCTACGCACCCAAGGGGACCCACAAGCAGCGTCCCGTCATGGTCTGGCTGCACGGTGGCGGGCTCACCGCGGGCGCGGGGGAGGACATCGTGCCCGACACCTTCGCCCGGCGCACCGGCACCGTGGTCGTCACCGTCAACTACCGCCTCGGAGCGATGGGGTTCCTCGCCGGGAAGGGACTCGACGGTGAGGCGTCCGACCGCGTCTCGGGCAACTACGGCATGCTCGACCAGCAGGCCGCCCTGCGCTGGGTGCGCGCCAACATCGGCTCGTTCGGCGGCGACCGGCAGCGCGTGACCATCGCGGGCGAGTCCGCGGGCGGCCGCTCCGTCTGTACCCAGCTCGCCTCGCCCACCGCCAAGGGCCTCTACCGCGCGGGCATCGTGCAGAGCGGTGCCTACGGCGACTGCGCCGCCCGCGAGCGCGAGGAGGCGCTCACGCAGGGCGCCGCCTTCGCGAAGAAGGCGGGCTGCCCCGAACCGGCGACCGCCCCCGCCTGTCTGCGGAAGAAGCCCGCCGAGGAGATCCTCGCGGCGCAGGCCGGGTTCGACTGGGGCCCGGTGGCGGGCGGTGACTTCCTACCGGTGCAGCCCGAGGAGGCGTACGAGAACGGCAGCGCCTCCCGTGTGCCGGTCCTGAACGGCGCGAACAGCGACGAAGGGCGGCTCTTCGCCTACGGGCAGTTCGACGGCCAGGGCAAGCCGCTCACCGAGGAGCAGTACCCCGGCGCGCTCACCCGGATGTACGGCGCGGACCTTGGCGCCAAGGTCCTGGGGCGCTACCCCGTCACCGAGCACGCCTCGCCCACGCACGCGTACGCGGCCGCACAGGGCGACATGATGTTCGCCTGCACGGCTCTGCGCATGGACAGGACACTCGCGGGCCGCGGCCCCGTCTACGCCTATGAGTTCGCCGACCGCACATCGCCGCCCTTCGCCTCGATCCGCGAGGCGGGCAGGACGTTCGACTTCGGGGCGACCCACGTCAACGAAGTGCAGTACCTCTTCAAGCACTTCGGGCTCCCGACGCCGCTCAACGCCGAACAGCGGGACCTGGCGGGGCAGATGGTCCAGTACTGGGGATCCTTCATCCACGGCGGTGCGCCACGCGCCGACGGCCAGCCCACCGCCCCCGACCAGCGGACCCAGCCCGGAAAGGTGCTGTCGCTGCGCACCGCGTCCGCCGGCGGGAACGACCTGAGCACCACCGTGGCCCGTGAGCACCGGTGTGACCTCTGGGACAGCGCGGGCCTGGAGGGTGCAGCCCCGGCCGACGCCGGGTGAGCGGGTAGGCTGCCCGGCGTGCGCGATCTTGGGGGGAACGCGCACGCCGGGTACAGGCACACCAGCACAGGAGGAACCGGCGTTGCACGTCCAGGAATGGCTGGAGACCGTACCGGCCGTCAGTATCTACGCGCTGGTCGGCGTGGTGATCGGTCTGGAGAGCCTGGGCATCCCACTGCCGGGTGAGATCGTCCTCGTCTCCGCGGCGCTGCTCTCCTCGCAGCACGGCGAGCTCAACCCCGTCATCCTGGGGATCTGCGCCACCGCGGGCGCCATCATCGGCGACTCCATCGGGTACGCGATCGGACGCAAGGGCGGCCGGCCGCTCCTGGCCCGCCTTGAACGGAAGTTCCCGAAGCACTTCAGCGCGGCGAACGTCGGCAGCGCCGAGCAGTCGTTCCAGAAGTGGGGCATGTGGGCGGTCTTCTTCGGCCGTTTCGTCGCCCTGCTGCGGATCTTCGCGGGACCGCTCGCGGGCGTCCTTCGCATGCCGTACTGGAAGTTCCTCGTCGCCAACGTCCTGGGCGGCATCGTCTGGGCGGGCGGCACCACCGCCGTCATCTACTACATCGGTGTCGTCGCCGAGGACTGGCTCAAGCGGTTCTCGTACTTCGGCCTGGCCATCGCCGTCCTCATCGGCGTCGGCTCCATGCTGCTCGTCAAGCGCCGCGCCAAGAAGTCGGCGGCGGCGCGCTCCGAGGCGGAGGCCGAAAGCGGTGCGCAGACGGCGGCGTCCGAGCCGGTCCCCGTCCCGGCGGCCGCCGACTGACGTCACTGACGCTACTTGGCGTGGGCGTCCCGGTGGGCCTTGGCAAGCTCGACGTACATCGTCCCGTTGAGCGTGACTCCCGCGCGCTCCTCGTCGGTGAGCGGCCTGCGCACCTTGGCCGGCACGCCCGCGACGAGTGAGCCGGGCGGCACGACCATCCCCTGGGGCACGAGCGCCTGCGCCGCGACCAGCGAACCGGCGCCGATCACCGCGCCGTTGAGGACCGTCGCGCCCATGCCGATCAGGCAGTCGTCCTCGACCGTGCAGCCGTGCAGCACGGCGTTGTGGCCGACCGAGACCCGCTCGCCGATGGTCATCGGGAAGCCCAGGTCGACGTGGAGGCTGCAGTTGTCCTGGATGTTGCTGTCGGCGCCCACGACGATCGGCCCGCCGTCCGCGCGGAGCACCGCTCCGTACCAGGCGCTCGCACCGGCGTGCAGCGTCACCTCGCCGATGATCACCGAGGTGGGCGCGGTGAACGCGTCCGGATCGATCTTCGGGTCCTTGCCGCCGATCCCGGTGATGAGTGCCTCGTGGCTCATCGGATTTCTCCATTCGTACGTGTCTCGCGCCTGGCGGAACCGTACGGGACGGCGGCGGGTCGGCCGCCGTGTGGGGTGAAGATCACAGGGGTCCGGGCTCACCGGGGCGCGCGGGGCTGAGTAACGTGAGCGCGTGCCGAAGAACAGGAACACGTTCTCATCCGCGGTCGCCGACTTGCGGCGCCGCGCGACCCAGCGCGCCGTCCACGCGGGCTGGGCGTGGGTGCAGCGCACGGGAGCCGTCACCGCGCAGCGGCCGGGGCGGCTGCGGTTCGGCGCGCTCGGCGACGGCACGAAGCTCGCCTTCCCGCAGGGGACCGTCTTCGGGGAGCCGTGGATCCGCATCGGCGACCACTGCATCATCGGCGAGCAGGTCACTCTCACCGCCGGGATGATGCCCGACCTGGACCTCGGTCCCGACCCGATCCTGCGCATCGGCAACGGCGTCGTGCTCGGCCGCGGCAGCCATGTCATCGCCGACACGACGGTGACGATCGGCGACGACTGCTACTTCGGGCCCACGGTGTACGTGACGTCCACGAACCACTCGTACGACGATCCGCACACACCCATCGGCAAGCAGTGGCCGCGCATGGAGCCCGTCGAGATCGGGCCCGGCTGCTGGATCGGCACGAACGCGGTGATCCTGCCCGGCGCGAAGCTTGGCCGCAATGTGGTGGTGGCCGCGGGTGCGGTCGTGCGGGGCTCCGTGCCCGACCACTCCGTGGTGGCCGGGGCGCCTGCCCGCGTGGTGCGGAGCTGGGACGCGGAGACGGGGTGGCAGCCGCCTTTGCGGACGCCCGCGCCTGTTCCTATTCCTGATGGGGTCACGCCGGAACAGTTGCTTGCTCTGGGGGAGTTGGAGGGGTAGTCGCGGATTTTGTCGGCTGCGGGGGCGTGGGGGCTTGTCGCGCAGTTCCCCGCGCCCCTTCGGGGCGCCCCTGTGAGGCGTTGCTCAGCTGGCCAGCAGTACCGTGCCCACCAAGGCCAGGCCCGCCCCCGCCGCCTGCACGCCCCGCAGGCGTTCCTTCAGTACTGCCCGTGCTGCCAGCGCCGTGATCACCGGGTACGTCGAGGAGAGCACCGCGGCCAGGGTGACCGGGCCGTTCTGGGCTGCCATCGAGTACGTGCCGTTGGCCGCGACGTCGGCCAGGCCGACGAAGGCGAGCGCCGGGAGCGCCGCCCAGATCAGGCCCATGCCCGTGCCCTCGGGGAGTGCGACGCCGCCCCGCTTCACGGAGACGAACAGTGCGGCACCTCCCGCGGCCACATTCGTCACACGCTGCACGAACAGGGCGAGGAACAGGCCGGTGAGGTTGCTCGAAGCCTCGGAGATGAGGGCGAGGACCGCGCCGAAGCCGAAGGCCGCGAGCAGGGTGAGCAGGACCGCCTGCCGCTGGACGGGGGCGCCGCGCAGCTCGGGGCCGCCCGCGAGCACGATGCCCACGATGGCGACGGTGAGCCCGGCGAACTGCGGGATCCCCGGCCGCTCGCCGAGGAAGAGCCCCACGCCCACCGGCACGACGACGCCCACGGAGGCGAGGGGTGAGACGACGCTCATCGGGCCGATGGCCAGGGCCTTGTAGAAGGCGAGCATCGCCACCGGGCCGAGGAGCCCCGCGGCCACCGCGAACCACAGCTGGGGTCCCCACTCCGTCCAGCCGCCGGTGGCGACCACGATCACGCCGAGGACGATCACGGCGATGGTCTGCGAGGCGACGACCACGGTGAGTGCGGGGATGCGTCGGGTGAGCAGTCCGCCGCCGAAGTCGGCTAGCCCGTACATCAGGCTGGTGGCCAAGGCGAACAGTGCTGTCATCGAAGATCCTCGCAGTACAGTGTGGTGAACCTTTAGGTGCACCACACCGTAGTTCAATATCCTGAACTCTGTCATCCAAAATATTGGACGGAATGTGTCGGACCTCGACCAGCTGACTCAGTCGCTCGCGCGCAACCTCAAACGCTGGCGCTCGGAACGCGGCTTCACGCTCGACGCGCTCGCGGCTCGCGCGGGCGTCAGTCGCGGCATGATCATCCAGATCGAGCAGGCCAGGACCAACCCCAGCGTCGGCATCACCGTGAAGCTCGCCGACGCCCTGGGCGTCAGCATCACCACGCTCCTCGACTACGAGCAGGGCTCTCACGTCCGCCTCGTCCCGCCGGAGCAGGCGGTGCGGATGTGGTCAACGGAGGCGGGCAGCAGCACGACGCTGCTTGTCGGGACGGAGGCGCGCGGGCCCTTCGAGCTGTGGGCGTGGAAGCTGATGCCCGGTGACGGCAGCGACTCCGACGCGCACCCGCCGGGGACCATGGAGCTGCTGCACGTGGCGGCGGGCGAACTGACGCTCCTGGTGGACGGCGTGGAGCACCTCGTGCCCGCCGGGTCGGCCGCGTCGTTCGAGGCGAACGTGCCCCACGGCTATCACAACAAGGGCGCCGAGCCGGTCGAGATGACCATGTCGGTGTCGGTGCCCCCGGCGCACGCCTCGTCGTACTGAGTGCGGCAGGGCCTCGCCGAGCCGGGCGGTGCCCGCACCGTGAGACACCCGAATCCCTTGCCGGAGCGGCCTGTTAGCGTGCGGCCATGCGTGCACCCATGGGAGATTTCGACGACGTCCGCCCCGCGCCCGAGGCCCTCGACCTCCTGGTCGCGCCCGTCGCCGACGCCGTGCGCGGCTGGAGCGGGACCGTCCCCGCCGAGCAGCTCCTCCATGTCGACACCGACCCGCAGTGGGCGGACACCGCCACCTTCGTGGAGCACTACGGCCAGGACATCCTGGAGCAGTCCGCGAACTGCGTCGTCGTCGCGGGCAAGCGCGGCGGCGAGGCCTCGCTCGCCGCGTGCCTGGTCCTCTCCACGACCCGCGTCGACGTGAACGGCGTCGTGCGCCGCCAACTCGGCGCCCGCAAGGCCTCGTTCGCGCCGATGGACACGGCGACCGGCGAGACCGGCATGGAGTACGGCGGCATCACCCCGATCGGCCTGCCCGCGGACTGGCCGCTGCTCGTGGACGCCGCCGTGGTCGACCTGCCGTACGTCCTGATCGGCAGCGGCCGCCGCCGAGGCAAGCTCATCGTGCCGGGCAAGGCGTTCGCCGAGCTGCCGAACTCGGTGGTGCTCGAGGGGCTCGGCGTCGCCTGACGCGGGCGGGGTTCGGCGCGGGCGGTTCTCATCCGCCGCTCACCGGCAGACCCCTTCCTCGCGCAGCCGGGCGATGTCGTCCGGGCCGCGCCCCAGCTCCCCGAGGATCAGCTCGGTGTGCTCGCCCGCGGCAGGCACGGGATCCATGCGCGGATCGACGCCGCTCAGATTCGCGGGCGGCAACAGCGCCTGTACGGGGGACGAGCCGCCCGGGATCGCGACCTCCCGCCAGCGGTCGCGCTCGGTGAGCGCGGGGTGGTCGAGGAACTCGGCGACCGAATTGACGCCCGCGTTGGCGATGTTGGCGCGGTCGAGCAGCTCCATCGCCTCCTCGCTGCCGAGTTCGGCGAAGCGTACAGAGATGATCGCGTCGAGTTCGTCGCGGTGCGCGACCCGGTCGGAGCCGGTGGCGAAGCGCGGGTCGTCCGTCAACTCGGGCCGCCCGATGACCTGTTCGCACAATGCGGCCCACTCGCGCTCATTCTGTACGGACAGCAGGACGTCCTTGCCGTCGGTCGCGGTGAACGGTCCGTAGGGCGCCACCGTCGCGTGCCGGGCGCCGACGCGCGGCGGCTGCGTGCCGCCGTAGCGTGTGTAGTACGCGGGCTGGCTCATCCACTCGGCGAGCGCGTCGAAGAGGGAGACCTCGACGGCCGGTGCGCGCCCGGTGGTCGCCCGGGTGAAGAGCGAGGTGAGGATGCCGCTGTAGGCGTACATCCCGCCCGCGATGTCCGCGACCGAGATCCCCGCCCGCACCGCCTCGTCGGGCGTGCCGGTCAGCGAGAGCAGCCCGGTCTGGCACTGCACGAGCAGGTCGTACGCCTTCCGGTCCGCCCAGGAGCCGCTGGTGCCGTACCCGCTGAGGGTGCAGGGGATCAACGAGGGGTAGCGGGCCTGGAGTTCGTCCGCGCCGAGGCCCAGGCGGTCGGCGGCGCCGGGGGCGAGGTTCTGCACGAACACGTCGGCGCCCGCGAGGAGTTCGTGCAGGATCTCCCTGCCTTCCTCGGACTTGAGATCCAGGGTGAGGGACTCCTTGGAGCGGTTGAGCCAGACGAAGTAACTGGCCTGGCCGTGCACCGTGGTGTCGTAGCGGCGGGCGAAGTCGCCGCCGCCGGGGCGCTCGACCTTGATCACGCGGGCGCCGAGGTCGGCGAGCTGACGGGTGGCGAACGGAGCGGCGACGGCCTGCTCCAGGCTGACGACGGTGATGCCCGCCAGGGGGAGGTGGCCTGCCGGTTCGTGGTGCGTCGTCGCCATGACTGCCTTTCGTTCGCGGGTACTGCTCACTGATTCTGTACGGTCACACAGGCTGCGGGGTCCCTTGCCCGCGGTGGGTGTGTCCGTTTGCCCGCGGTGGGTGTGCCCGACCCGTCAATCGCCGTCGCCCACGACCGACTTGGACACCAGGCGCCCGTCGGCGAAGCAGAGGCGGTAGCCGTCACCGGACATGAGGCGCGTGCTGTAGTACGCGCAGTCCTGGCCGCGCGGCGTCGCGGGCGCGCCGTCCGGCGGGCCGTCCCGGGTGAACCTCGGCAGCCGGGACTCCACTTCGCCGCGCGGCTCCCCGGCCGTCAGGCCGTCGTACACATCCCGGTCGAGGACCGAAAGGGACGAACTGACCAGGCTGACGGGGATCATGAGAAGCAGGATCCCGGCGAGGACCGCGAGGGGGGCCAGGACCGCCTGCGTGAGCCGCCGTCTGATCTGCCGCCTGGCCAGCTCCAGTTCCCGGGCCGAGGTGGTCGGCCGGGGGGTGTCGACGGCGCGCGGGGCGGCCCCCGCCGCGGGCAGCTCGGCGGTCACCTCGAAG
>NZ_BAAAUG010000098.1:0-5624 GCF_039533825.1 Streptomyces rectiviolaceus | reverse complement strand
GGCAGCCGCAGCGGGACGTGCCGCCGAAAGCACCGCCGACCGCGCCGCACGGAACCGCGGCGCGTCCCACTGCGCGTCCTGCGGTGAACGGATCCGCGGCCGCCCCGCTGCCCGTCCTCGGCCGTGAGGACAGGCCGACGCCGGCCGAAGCCGTGCCAGGGATCCGGCCGGAGGACCGGCAGGCCGCGGCCGAGCACGCCGGGACACGGCCGACCTCCCTCGACGGAGCCGTGCGCGGCCGGGTGGGAAAGCCCCAACTGCCCAAGCGGCGCGCCCAGGAACACATCGCGCCCCAACTGCGGGACGCGCCGTCGCCCCGCCAGGAGAGCGAACACCACGTCGGCCACGACCCGGGCCTGATGGCCGCCTTCCAGCGCGGCATCGGACTCGCCGCCGCACAGGAGATGCGTGACCCGGCGTCCGAACGCGACCTCAACACCCCCCGCGACGGGGGCGACCAGGGTGGCTGAACCGCACCACCCCGCCAGCACCACGTCTGCCCCGGCAGACCCTCGTACCTCAAGGAGTCGATCCACCATGGCGAGCGATGCGCCGACCGGGCAGGTATCCGACCTCGACTGGCTGATGAGCGGACTCGTGCAGCGCGTTCCGCACACCCACAGCGCGGTCCTGCTCTCCTCCGACGGACTCGTGAAGTCGGTCCATGGCCTCGACCCGGACAGCGCCGACCACATGGCGGCCCTCGCCTCCGGTCTCTACTCACTGGGGCGCAGCGCCGGCATCCGGTTCGGCGACGGCGGCGACGTACGTCAGGTCGTCGTGGAACTCGACTCCACCCTCCTGTTCGTCTCCACGGCGGGCTCCGGCACCTGTCTGGCGGTGCTCGCCGGGCGCGACGCGGACGCGGCGGTGCTCGGCTACGAAATGACGATGCTGGTCAAGAGCGTGCGCCCCTACCTGCTCACCGCACCCCGGCAGCCCGTCGGCGAACCCGCCCCGATGAGGCATTGAGCGTGGCGGCCCCGCACGACGGGCCATGGCTCGACGAATCCGCCGGACGGCTCGTCCGTCCCTACACGGTCAGCGACGGGCGGACCCGGCCGACCGCCCAACTGGACCTGCTGACCCAGGTGATGGCCACCGGGGGCCCGGTCATCGGCTATCTGGGGCCCGAGCACTCGGAGGCGCTCGGGCTCTGCACGGCACCCACATCGGTCGCGGAGATCGCGGCGCAGCTGAAGCTGCCCGCCGTCGTGACCAAAGTGCTGCTCTCCGATCTCGTCGACTGCGGGGCGCTCACCCTGAGAGCCCCGGACTTCTACCACAATCCCACTGACCGGACCCTGTTGGAGGCAGTGCTCGATGGACTACGACGACAGCTCTGACCCCTTCCCCACCGCGCTGAAGATCCTGGTCGCGGGAGGTTTCGGGGTCGGCAAGACGACCTTCGTGGGCGCGGTGAGCGAGATCGCGCCGCTCAGCACGGAGGAGCTCCTCACCACGGTCAGCGAGGGCACCGACGATCTGTCGGGCGTCGAGAACAAGACCACGACAACCGTGGCCATGGACTTCGGGCGCATCACCCTCGACCCGGAACACGTGCTCTACCTCTTCGGAACGCCCGGCCAGGAACGCTTCTGGTTCATGTGGGACGAACTCTCCGAGGGCGCGCTCGGCGCGGTGGTCCTCGCCGACACCCGCCGCCTGGAGGACTGCTTCGCGGCGGTGGACTTCTTCGAGCAGCGCGGCATGGGATTCATCGTCGCCATCAACGAATTCGACGGCGCCCACCGCTACGAACCCGAAGAGGTACGTTCCGCCATCGACCTGGATCCGCAGGTGCCCGTGGTGCGGTGCGACGCGCGGATCTCCAGCTCGGGCATCGCGACGCTCCTCACCCTCGTCAAGCATCTCCTCGCACACGCCCCGGCCGCCCCGAGCTACGGAGCCCACACCTGATGTACGACTCGACCGCGCACCTGCTGCTCACGCCCGTCGACAAGGAGGCGCCGAAGAGGGTGCGGCGGCTGCGCAGACTCGGGATAGGGCTCCGCCCGGACCTCGCCTTCGACGCGTTCGCCGACCGCCTCGCAGAGGTCACGGGCGCGCCGTACTCCATGGTCAACTTCATTGACGAGAACCGGCAGTTCTTCGCGGGCCTGCACACCCCGGACGCCATGGGGGCCGGCTCCGAACTGACCTCCACGGCGGCCACGGAGAGCACGGCGCACCGCTACATGGCGCGCGACCACGGCTACTGCCCGCATGTGATCGTGCGGCGCAAGGCCCTCGTCCTGGAGGACGTCTGCGACTACCCGAGGTTCGCCGGGAACCCGGTGGTCGACGAGATCGGGATCCGCTCCTATTTGGGCGCCCCGCTCATCGACCGCACGGGCATCGCGCTCGGCACGGTCTGTGTGGTGGACGTCGAGCCGCGGCCCTGGGGGAGGGCGGGCCTGGAGACGATCAAGGCGATGGCGGCGGAGCTGATCGAGCAGATTCACCGCCGGGAGGACGGCGGGATCTGACGCACGCCTTCGGTCCTGACTCACACCTCAAGCAGGGTGCCGTCGGGGAAGCGCAGGCGGACGGTGCCGCCCTCCACCGTGCAGGTGATGGACTCCCTCAACGCCGTCGGCCGGACGGTGTCCCGGGACAGCGCGACGAGCGTGACGTGGACGCTCGTGCCGCCCTCGTGGCCGGTGAGATTCAGATACGGCGTCGCCGAGTGCGGTCCGTAGGCGTTGGCCGACACCTCGCGGGCGATGCCCGCCCCCTCGTCCCAGCCGTGCAGCGCGACGACGGCGCTGGTAAGGCCCGATTCCGTACGGGTGAGTGCCCAGCCGGGTCCCCGCTCCGCGTACGGCCGGGTCTCGTCGGCCACCGCGTAGCCGCCCTCGCGGACCGTCACGCCCGGCGGGGCCTGGACGCGGTGGACGCGGATCTCCCACGGGCCGTGCAGCGCGCTGGTCGTCTCGACGGGGAACTCGCCCTCCGTGCCGGGCAGCAGCGCGTCGTGACGGGAGGCGGCCACGCGTCCCTCGCACCGCACCGGGTGGATCCGGCGGCGGCGTGACGCGGTGCCGTCCGGCGCGAGGAGCGCGATGTGGTTGTCCACCGTGCGGTCCCACGCGCTCGGGGCGGTTTCCGGGGCGGTCGCCGTGGAGTAGCCGAACTTGGCGTAGTGCGGGTCGTCGGCCGCGGGGCCATCGAGCGGGTTGTGGTCGCTGCCGTGGTTGATCAGGCGGACGATGCCGTCGTGCCGCGTGCCGTGCAGCAGCCAGCCGGGCTCGGGTAGCGCCGTGTACTGGTCGGACTCCTCGACGGGCAGCGGGAGTTCGCGCTCCGTCCACACCGGGTGATCGGCGGGCAGGAGCAGACCGAGGAAGCCCTTGCTCGCCCAGTACGGGGATGCCGGTCCCGAGTACGCCTGCGTGGACGGCAGGAACGTCCCGTACCAGCCGAGCGGGAGCAGCCCGCGCTCGTCGGGGACGCCGCGCTCCACGAAGTGCCGTGCGGTGCCGGACGCGAGGCGCCGGGTGAGGCCGGGGGCCAGGGGCGTGCAGTCCGCGAGGGCACCCATCCAGACGGGGGCGGTCGCCGCGAAGCGGTACGTCAGGGAGCGGCCCTGGTGGACGGGGGCGCCGTCGGCGCCGAAGAAGTGCGGGTAAGCGGCGAGGAATTGGGCCAGCCGCTCGCGGTAGACCTTGGCGCGCCCGTCGTCGTCCGGGCCCGCCATGCGCGCCCAGAGCAGCGGGTACAGGTGCATCGCCCAGCCGATGTAGTAGTCGAAGTTGCGTCCGTCGCCGTCGCTGTACCAGCCGTCGCCGCGGTACCAGTCCTCGATGCGGTCCAGGCCTCCGTCGATGTCCGTCTTGCTGTACGGGGCGCCGACGGAGGCCAGGAACTGCTCGGACACCACCTGGAAGAGCCGCCAGTTGTTGTCCCACGTCTTGGCGCCGACGAAGCCGGAGAACCAGTCGACGACCCGCTCCTGGACCCGGGGGTCGAGCTTGTCCCAGATCCAGGGGCGGGTCTCGTGCAGACCGATCGCGATCGAAGCCGCCTCCACCATCTGCTGTGAGCAGTCGGTGAGTTCGGGCCAGGCCTCACCGCCGGCGCCGGCACGGTCCGTGCCCGTTGTCAGACCCTGCGCGTAGCGTTCGATGAGGTGGGGGTCGACATCGCCGCCCGCTCCCGCGATCCGGAAGGAGGCAAGGAGAAATGACCGTGCGTATCCCTCAAGGCCGTCCGACACGACCCCCGACCAACTGCCGCGCCCCGGCAGTCGGTACTGCGCGAAGTTGGGCGTCGCGTAGGGGACCAGCGCCTCCAACTGCCGGTCGGCGAGCGCCTCCCAGTGGGCGCGGGTCCAGCCCGTGAGCGGGGACAGGAACCGGTCGGTGGGCGGCAGGGCCAGGTGCGGTGCGGGCATGGTGGGTCTGTGCTCCCTATTCGCGGTAGGTGCTTGCGTCGACGGAGGGCTTGGCCAGGCCGAGTGCGGTGACGCGTGCCTTGCCCGACGCGGTGATCGGGAAGCGCCACTTGGTGACGAAGAACTCCGAGAGGTCGCGCCCCGTGGCCCGGCTCGCGTACACGGCGAGGTTGTCGTAGCGGTCCGCGTCCGTCGCCGACGCGGGGTTGTCGGTGCGGATCAGCTTGTGCAGCTCGGGCCAGACACCGGTGCCGAAGGCGAGCCGCAACTGCCAGAGCGGCACGAGCTTGTGCCATACGTCGAGCGCGGCGTAGTCGGTGCCCGAATCGCGGGCGGTGAAGGCGCGGTCGTAGACGTCCTTGCCGCCGGAGTCCTTGGCCAGCAGCCGTGAGGTCTGGCCGAGCGTGCGCTGCGCGGCGAGCGAGTAGAGGTTGCAGGTGACCTCGGTGAGCGCGCCGGGTTTGTACGCGAACTGCTGATGCTGGTGGCCGAGTTCGTGGTACATGCCCCAGCCGCCGGTGCGCAGACCGTTCACGCCCGCGATGTACGTCATCGCGCCGCTCGGGTAGCCCGTGTATCCGTGCGTCGCGTACGCACCCACCCCGGACGCCACCTTCGTGACGTTCACGAAGTGGTACGGCAGCGGATTGCGTGCGTGCGTGCCGGTGCTGCCGCTCAGTCCGCTGAACGTCGCGTGGGAGGTGAGGAGCTGCTCGTACGTGTCGAGGAGCGCCGCGTGGTCCTCGGCGCGGTACTGCAGCGCGGTGGCGCGGGAGAGGGTGACGATGGCGTGGGCGGACCGGAGCTGGACATACGCGGAGGCCGTCGCCGAGTCCAACTGGGCCTGGAAGGCGGACTCGGAGGTCGACCCGTGCGTGAACGTGGGCATCGGCACGGAGCCGGTGCCGATGGTGACCGTCGCGCGTTCACCGCTGCCGGTCAGGGTGAGGTGAATCGGGCCGCCATGGGGATCTGTGACGGTGTTCGCGCCGGACTTGAGGGCGTACGAACGCGGGGCGTCGGGGGTGGCGTAGTAGTCGGGGATGCCGACGTACAGGGTGGGCAGGACGCCGTCCGGGGCGGAGACCGTCACCGTCACGGGGGTGTTGGCGGGGGCGTGGGCCGCCGTGGTGAAGAAGTCGCTCGCTCGCTGGGCCGCGCCGAGGCGGAGGCGCTGGGACTCGGCGGAGGCCCGCGCGGTGAGGGCGTCCGCGGCGATCGCCCGGGT
>NZ_BAAAUG010000097.1:14848-53385 GCF_039533825.1 Streptomyces rectiviolaceus | reverse complement strand
CTACGTCGATGCGCGCCTGATCGGCGTCCACCTTCAGGAACACGTCGCCGACGCGCAGGGTCGCGCGCTCGGAATGGGCGACGACGACTTTGACCTCATCCATGGCGACCAGTATCCCGGGGGTGATCGTCGACGTCGCCAGGTTTATCGCGTGTGATCGCGCGGCTGACCTCGTCCCGCTACCCGGCGGTCTCGTGCACGACACACACCGTTCAGGGCGGGGGTGTTGGTAGCAATCCCACTCCCGTGCATTTGGGGAAGTTGCAGAAAACCTGGCCGTATTTGGGATATTCCGATGGCCGAGTAACGCGACAGCGGCCATCCGACGCAGACGTACACGGGCCCGCGCGACGATCCGGAATGCGTGACGCGGCAGGAGACTCTCCTGAGGGGAACCCACGAGAGTGTTTCTCTTTCCCCGGCCCGCAAAGTGACGCGTCAGATAGGACACCTGTGAGCAACATCGACCCGATGCCGGGCCACCACGCCTACGGCCAGTCCCCGCAGCCCCCACAGCCCCCACAGCGCCGTGAGCGGAACCAGGGCACCGCTCGGCGGGCGGCCCTGGCGATCCACACGATCGCTGACATCGCCGCCGTGTTCCTCGGCCTGTGGATCCTGCTCTACCTGCTCGAAGCCAACGAGACCAACGTCTTTGTCGAGTTTGTGCACGGAACGGCCGACTGGCTGGCCTGGTGGTCACAGGATGTCTTCACAATGGACACAGAAGGGCTTCGCATTCTCCTCAATTACGGTCTACCGGCTGTCATTTATCTGCTGGTCGGTCACGGGATCGCCGCCCGGCTCGGGCGGGCGTGACCGCTTTCGGATTTCCCTGTCCAGGCCGGGGCCCGGTAAGGCAGGTCAGAAGTGCGAAAGACACCGAGAAGAGGCAGCCCTGTGACACCCACCTCAGCAAAGAACGACGATCTGCCGGTCTACGAGAACCTGGTACGTGAACGCGGTGACGTCCTGGCGGAATCCCGTTTGGTAGCCGCACAGACGCTGCAGCAGGCGGCGCAAGCAGTCAACGGCTTCGGCGGGTTTCAGCCGTCCCCAGGTCCGGCCGCGCGCCCCACCGTGCCGGGCCGACCCGGCACGGGCGTCTAGTGGGTGTCTAGATGCCCAACCAGGAGCCCGGTCCGCCCACAGATGCTGCAGACGCGGGAACTTGTGGGCGGAGCGGGTCAGCAGGACGGCGGCGCCGTCCCGGTCGCTGACGCAGGTGGGGTTGTTCGGACGTAGGCGGCGGCGCGACCGGGGGCACCGGGGGCGGCCCAGGCGGTGGACCGCCGCGGGCTGCACGAGTACCCGTACTGGCGACTGATCTTCCTGATCAACGTTCCGGTCGGCCTGATCCTCTACTTCGCCGCCCGGAGGCTGCTGCCGGCGGTAGCCGGGGACAGGGCGACACGTCTGGATCTGCGGGGTACGGCAGCCCTGTCGGTCGCGTTGCTGCTGACCACCCTTCCGCTCATCGTCAGAAGGGAGCACGGATGGCCGGCGTGGACCTGGTGGTGCATGGCCGTGGGTGCCGTCGGATGCTGGCGGTTCATCCTGGTGGAACGCAAGGTGAAGTGGCAGGGCGGCAGCCCTCTGGTGGGCGTGAGTGTGCTCTCCAGGTCGGCCATGTACCGGGGCCTCACCGCCAATGTGCTGGGAGCGAGCACCAACTTCGCGTTGCTGTTCGTGATGGCGCTCTACCTGCAACAGGGGCTCGGCCTCTCGCCGTTGCACTCCGGCGCGGCGGTCATGGGGGGGCGTGGCCGGTCACCTTTGCCCTGGACGGACAGCTGTTCGGATGCTTCAAAGGGCCCCTCTCGCCCCGCCCGCTGCGCTCGCTGCCTTCTTGTCCGTGTGGAAGCCGTCCCGCGCCGCGGCCGCCGGGCGCCCGGAGCGCCAGGTACCCGTGGGGACGGTGTCAGGAGTGGCCGGTGCCGGCGGCCGGTCCTCGGACCAGCGCTGAACCTCGTCAAGTCACGTCTGCATGTGGTCGTGGTCAACACCGCGCGCGCTGGCATCATCGCCGAGGTCGCGTCGGCCCGGGCCGTACAGCGGTGGTCTCACGCTGAAGTTCGCTCAGGTGTGCGCGAGGCTGCCGTGATCGGCTGCGGGGCAGGCGCGGCTGCGGCGGCTCGGCGCCGCCGTCCCACCGACGCGATGACGCTGGTGAGCACGCCCGCGAGCAGGCCCCAGAACGCGGACCCGATGCCCAGCAGCGTCACGCCGGAAGCCGTGGCCAGGAAGGTGACAACGGCCGCCTCCCTGGACGCGGGGTCCGAGAGGGCACTGGCCAAGGACGCCTCGATCGTGGCGAGCAGGCCGACCCCGGCGACGGCCAGGACGAGCGCGTGCGGCATCGCGGTGAGCAGCGAGGCGACGGTCGCGCCGAGCAGGCCGACGCACAGGTAGAAGACGCCCGCCCACACGGCCGCAAGGTAGCGCCGCTCCCGGTCGGGGTGAGCCCCATCGCCGGTGCAGATCGCGGCGGTCATCGCCGCCAGGTTGATGCCGAACGCGCCGAACGGCGCGAGCACCGCCTGCACGGCACCCGTCCACGTCAGGACGGGCGAGAGCGGCACCTCGTAGCCGGAGGCGCGCAGCACGGCGACGCCGGGCAGGTTCTGCGAGGCCATGGTGACGACGAACAGCGGCACCCCGACGCTGATCAGTACCTTCCAGTCGAACTCGGGAGTCGTGAACACCGGCTGCGCGAGCGAGAGCCGGACGCGTTCCAGATGCCAGCCCCCGGTGAGGACGGAGGCGACGACCCCACCGCCGAGCGCGATGAGGACCGCGTAACGAGGCAGCAGCCGACGCGCGATGAGATACAGCACGAACACCGGAAACGCGATCGCGAAACTGCCGCTCATCTGGGAGAAGAGCCCCGTCCCGAACTCGAGCAGCACACCGCCGAGCAGCGCCGACGCCAGCGGCACCGGGATCCGGCCTATGATCCGCGCGAACCAACCCGTCAGACCGCTCACCATGATCAGTGCGGCGCTGAACACGAACGCGCCCACGGCCTTCTCCATGGACACCCCGCTCAGGCTGGTGGCCAGGAGCGCGGCTCCCGGCGTCGACCAGGAGGTGACGATCGGGGTCTTGTACCGCAGCGACAGACCCACGCAGGTCACGGCGATCCCGACGCCGAGCGCCAGCATCCATGAAGAGACCTCCCGCGCGTCCGCCCCCGCGGCCCGTGCCGCGGTGAACACGAGGGCAGCGGCACTGGTCACGCCGACGGTGACCGCGATGAGCCCCGCCGCCACGGCCGAGGGTGGTGCGGTGGCGCGTATGCGGGCGAGCGGGGACATGCGGGCATCACTTCCGGAGGGGGTGGTAGAGCGGGTTCGGAGCGTTCCGTAAACGGATCGTTCTGTTTGTGGAACACTAAGGACGCAGGTGGCGGCACGTCAAAGCGCCGGTGGGCGCAGACACGGACGGAACCGGGGACGGGGTCTCCCCTGTTCGAACGGAGTTGAGAACTTGGGGAAGGGTCTGAACGACGAGGTGGGGCGCAGGCTGAAGCGACTGCGCCAGGACGACGGCCTGTCCCTGTCGGAGCTCTCGCGCCGCTCGGGCGTCGGCAAGGGCACGCTCTCGGAGCTCGAGACTGGCCGGCGCAACCCCACCCTGGAAACGCTCTACGCCCTGACCACCACGCTCGGCCGCCCGCTCAGCGCGGTCCTCGACGACCCGGCGCCCGGCGTCGCGGCGGGCACGGGCGGAGTCTCCGGCAGCGCCGTCACCGCGGTTCTCCTGGAGCGGTACGAGGACCAGGGCGCGGCCACCGACGTCTTCCGCGTCACCATCACCGGGGGCGCGACCCAGGAGTCGGCCGCGCATGTCCCGCACACCACGGAGAGCCTGATGGTGCTCTCCGGAACGGCGGTCGTCGGCCTGCCGGGCGCACCGCAGACGGCCGGGCCCGGCGGCCACGCCCACTGGCCGGCCGACGTCCCCCACTTCTACAGCGCACCGGACGGCGAGGTCCATGGCGTCCTCTTCGTCCGGTACCCGAAAGGCCCGCACGCGGAACTGGGCCCGGAAGCCGACCCGGCATGACAGCTTCCGGTCAAGCTGTGAGCCTCAGTGGAGGGTCACTCGTCGAAAACCCCCAGCCGGTGCGCGATGGCCGCGGCCTCCCCTCGGCCTGAAACACCCAGCTTGGCCAGGATGTTGGAGACATGCACGCTCGCCGTCTTCGGCGAGATGAACAGCTCCTGCGCGATTTCCCGGTTGCTCCGCCCGGCGGCGACCAGCCGCAGCACGTCCCGCTCCCGGGCGGTCAGCCCCAGCGCCGCAGCCGGCTCCGGGGGTGGGGCCGTCTCCCGATCTCCCTGCCGCAGCGGGATCCGGGCGCGGCCGGCCAGCGTGGTGATCTCCGTCCCGAGCGGCGTCGCGCCAAGGTCGCGCGCCACCGCCTCGGCCTGGCGCAGCAATTCACCGGCCGCTTCGCGGGACCCGGTGCCGCCGTGGGTGATCAGGGCCTCCGCGAGCCGCAACCGGGCGGTGGCAAGCATCACGGGGGCCTCCAACTGCTCAGCGGCGGCGACGGCCTCCGTCCAGCGGGCGCTGGTGTCCCGGCCCTCGGCGGTGAGTAGTTCGGCCTCGGTCATCAGGGACAGCACGGCCCACAGCGGTGCGAATTCGGGCTGCCCCTGCATCGCCTCGCGGATCTGCTCCAGCGCCGCCTCGCGCCCCAGCTCGGCCACCGCGTGCCCGCGGGCCCGCGCCTCCGCCGCCGCGGCCTCGTACAGCAGCGGCCAGCCGTAGCGTTGGTGGCCGGGGGCGATGGCCTCGCCGACCGCCGCATCGAGCAGGGAGCGGACGTCGAGGATCCGGCCGTCGGCAGCCGCAAGGGCGATGGCGACCCGGGCCATGGCCAGGCTGTGCTGCGGCTCCGGGTAACGGCCGGAGGTCCAGCTGTCGGACTCCTCCATCAGCCGCCGGGCTTCGTCGTAGGCGCCCCGGGCCAGGGCCAGTTCCGCCCGCTGCCCGGCGATCTGCCCCTGGGTGCGGAGGCTCGCCCCGCGGCGGCCGCCGGCCCGGTCGAGCACCGCGTCGGCGTCGGCCCAGCGGCCGAGCTGGGTGAGGGACTCGGCGAGGTTGGCGTCGATGAACGAGGCGGTGTCCGGCAGCCCGTGCCGCTCGGCAAGGCCGCCGCCCTCCTCGGCGACCTCGACGGCCTCCGTGTAGCGGCCGATGCCGTGCAGCGCCGTGGACAGGTTGCCGCGGCCTTGCAGCAGGACCCTGGCGTTGCCCGGTTCGAGGTCACGGGCGCACACGTCGCGAGCCTGCTCGAGTCCGGCCTCGACGTCTCCCAAGTTGATGGTGAGCCAGGCCAGGTTGAGCCGCGCGGCAAGGCCGGTGTTCTCGGCGCCCGTCATCCGGCAGAGTTCCACCGCCTGTTCGGCGGTCTCGACCGCCTTCGGCCCGGGCTGGTGCACGGCGTACCAGTGCGCCGCGTGCGTCAGCACATCGGCGTGTACGACGGACGGCGCGAGGCCCTTGAGCAGCTTCTGGGCCTGGACGATCTCGTCCCAGCCGTCGGAACGGGAGAGGTCGCGCACGAGTTGATAGCGCTCGGCCCAGAACCAGGCCGCTCGCAGCGGGTCGCCTTCCAGTTTGCGCAACGCCCGGTTGCAGAGGGCGAGCGACCGTTCCCGCTCTCCCGTGAGGCGCGCGGCAACGGTCATCGCGGCGAGCAGGTCCACGAAGTCCCCGGGCATGTCCGGGGAGATGGCCGGACTCAGGCCGTCATCGACGCCCTGCCGCATCGCCTTGCGACGCAGCTCCTCGGGGGCGTCGTCCCACACCTCCAGTGCCCGCTCGAGCAGTTGGTGCTGCTCGGCGAACGCGTGCCGGCCACGGGCGGCGGCCGCCGCCGCGATCATGGCGGGCAGCGCCCTGGCGGGGTCGCGGGCGTCGAACCAGTAACCGGCAAGGCGCCCGGCCCGCTCCTCGGACCGTACGAGCGTCGGATCGGCCTCCAGCGCCTCCGCATAGCGCCGGCTGAGCCGGGAGCGCTCGCCGGGCAGCAGGTCGCCGGCCACGGCCTCGCGCATCAGGGCGTGCCGAAAGCGGAAGGACTCACCCTCATGGGAGGGCTGCAGGACGGCGGCGCCGACAGCGGTACGCAGGGTCTCGATCAGCTCGTCATCGGCGAGGCCCGTGACGGCGGCAAGGAGGGGGAACTCCACCTCGGATCCGCCCTCGGCGGCGATCCGCGCCACGCGCTGCACCTCGTCCGGCAGTGCCTCGATCCGGACCAGCAACAGGTCGCGCAGGGATTCGCTGATACCGCCCGGGGAGCCTTCGACGATGCTGCGGGACAGCTCCTCGACGAAGAACGCGTTGCCCTCGGAGCGTTCGAAGACCCGGTCGAGGAGCTGCTCGGGCGGGGCATCGCCGCGAATGGCGGTGAGCTGGCGGCGGACTTCGGTGCGGTCGAAGCGGGACAGTACGAGGCTGGTGACGGTGCGCAGCCGCTCGTACTCGGCGAGGGCGGGGCGCAATGGGTGACGGCGGTGCAGGTCATCGGCACGGTAGGTGGCGACGATGAGCAGGCGGCTGTCGGTGACGGCGCGCAGCAGAAAGCTGAGCAGCTCGCGGGTGGAGCGGTCGGCCCAGTGCAGGTCCTCCAGGGCCAGGACGAGGGTCCGGTCCGCGGCGAGGCGCTCAAGGAGGCGGACGGTGAGCTCGAAGAGCCTGGCACGGCCGTCGGTTTCGGGGAGGCCCCGGTCCATCTCACCGAGCTCGGGCAGCAGCCGGGCGAGTTCGCCCTCCTGACCGGCGACGGCGGCGTGGAGTTCCGCGCCGAGCTGGCGTCGCAGGGAGCGCAGGGCGGTGGAGACGGGGTGGTACGGCAGGGCGTCGGCGCCGGTCTCGACGCAGCCGCCCAGGGCGACGACGGCCCCGCCCGCTGCGGCCCGGCCGAGAAACTCCTCCAGGAGCCGGGTCTTGCCGACGCCGGCCTCACCGCCGACGACCAGAGCGCAGGGCTCCCCGGCGTCCGCCCGGGACAGGGCCTCGCCGAGGGCGGCCAGTTCGGCGCTGCGGCCCACGAAGAAGGGGCTTATGTGACTGCTTTGCACGGTGCCGAGCATTGCATGACGTACGAGGTCAGGGACAGCGGATGCGATTTCGGTATCGATACCGGTCTCGGTCTCGGCGGGGGCCGCTTCTGCCGGGCGCCCGGCCAGGCGACGCCCTTGCTCGCTCACGCGGTGCGGACGTAGCGCTTGCGGCTGTCGGCGCCGGAGGGTCTCTCGGCGGCGGATGCCCTGTCGGCGCCAGTACGCGCTGCCTTCGCGGCCTGCTTGGCCTCGCGGATCACACGGCGCCGCGCCGCGCGGGCGAGGATCTCCGCCTGGCGAGCGCTCTGGAACTCGTGATGCATCATGACGGCCTCCCTGGACGAGCTGGTCTCTAGCTGCGCTTCCAGCGTCGTCTCCCAGGTGAGGGCGCCACATCGGGAGGCTTGCGCATCTTGCCGCACGGAGGCGTGCCTTAGGCCTGGAGCAAGGGGGCCTTAGGCCGGGCTCCCAGCCCCCGCATCCTCGTCGTCCCTGCGGCCTTGGCGGACCGTGCCCAGCATGGCGTGCGGGTCAGCCGCCCTGACCGGCGCTTCCGATCGGGCCGACCTTCACGGGGGATCCGGCGCCGTCGGTGACGGGCAGCGTGGCGGCGCCCGGCCAGTCGAGGGTGACCGACTTCGTCTCGTCCGGCGGGGTCACCAGCAGCCCCGTGACACGGACACCGGAGCCGCCCGAGTCGTTCATCGGGTAGTTGATGCCGAAGGAGACCGACTCACCGTCCTTGAGAGTGCCCGGGGTGGCCTGCTCACCAGTGCGCTTCGCGGACAGCGACCCCTGGCTGGTCTTCAGGTCGACACCCGCATACCCGGATATCGCGCAGTCCCGGCCGCCGCCGTTCTTCAACGTCACCGCGACTGTGCCATCGGCGTCGCCATCGATGGTGCTGTCCATCGCCGTGATCTCCAGCTCGTCGGTGCGGCACTTGCCGACCTTGCCGTTCTCGTTGGAGCCGGTCCCGGCGGCCGTGCCCTGCCCGCCGGAGCTCTTCCCGGCAGAGTCCTCCCCGCCGCCCTGATCCGAACCGCCCGAGCCCGAACCGCCGCCCGACGAGGACGCGGTGGAAGCGGACGACGGGTCGCTCTGTCCCGTGGCGTCGTCGTCGTTGCAGGCGGTGAGCGAGAGACTCGCGGCAACGGCGAGGGCGGCGAAGGTGAGCTTGTGAACGCGCATCGTTTCTTCCTAAGCATCGGTCGGGGGTGCCGGTTCCTCGGTACGAGTCGGTACGAGGCGGCACGAGGGCGTTTCTGACCACCAGGACCCGCCCGGCCCGGCGAACCGTTCCGCCCAACCACCCCCTAATACATTCCTGTTACACGCACAGCCGGGCGCGACGCGCACCACCACCGGCCAACCCGTACGACGGTGGATCATCAGGGCACACAATCGACCGGGCGGCGTACCCCGACCCGCTGTCGGAGTACGCCGCCGTGGAGCGGGACGAGCTGCGAGAGCGGCCCTCGCGCCTACTTCGGGTCGCGGTTGAACTGCGCCATCGACCAGCGGTAGCCAAGTGCGATCAGGCCGACGCACCAGGCGAGGGCGATCCAGCCGTTGTTGCCGATCTCAGTGCCGAGCAGCAGACCACGCAGGGTCTCGATGGCCGGCGTGAAGGGCTGGTATTCGGCGATCGGCTGGAACCAGCCGGGCATGGTGCCGGCCGGGATGAAGGCGCTGGAGATGAGCGGCAGCAGGATCAACGGCTGGGCACTGTTGGCGGCTGCCTCGGCGTTCGGGCTTGCCATCCCCATCCCGACCGCGATCCAGGTGAGCGCCACGGCGAACAGCGCGAGCAGCCCGAACGCCGCGAGCCACTCCAGGACCGTGGCATCCATGGACCGGAAACCGATGGCCGCGGCGACGGCACCGACGAGGACCACGCTGGCCAGGCACTGCAGCACGCTGCCGACGACGTGCCCGATCATCATGGAGCCGCGGTAGATCTTCATCGTGCGGAAGCGGGCGATGAGGCCTTCGTTCATGTCCGTGGAGACGTACACGGCGGCCCCGATCACGGTACTGCCGATCGTCATCATCAGAATGCCGGGAACGATGTAGGCGATGTAGTCGGAGCGATCCGCTCCACCGCCACCGATGCCCGCGCTCATGACATCTCCGAAGATGTAGACGAAGAGCAGCAGCATCATGATCGGCGCGAGCAGCAGATTCAGGGTTCCGGACGGATAGCGCCACGCGTGAAGCAGATTGCGGCGCAGCATCGTGTTCGAGTCGCGGACAGCGAGGGAGAGGGAACTCATCGGACGTTCTCCTTGGTCTGGCTGAGGACGTTGGCCGGGCAGGTGAGGGCGAAGAACACGTCGTCGAGATCCGGGGTGTGCACGGTCAGCTCGTCGGCCTCGATGCCCTCCGAGTCGAGCCAGTCGAGGATGGAGCGCAGCTCGCGCTGGCTGCCGTCGCTGGGGACGGACAGGGCCAGCGCCTCGTCGTCCCGTGCCGCCTCGCGCAGTGCGGTGGCGGCGGAGGCGTACGCGTCCGGGTCGGTGAAGCGGAGGCGGATGTGTCCGCCGGGGATGAGGCGTTTGAGTTCCTCGGCTGTGCCTTCGGCGGCGATCTTGCCGTCGTTGAGTACGGCGATGCGGTCGGCGAGTTCGTCGGCCTCTTCGAGGTACTGGGTGGTGAGGAAGACGGTCACTCCGTCGGAGACGAGCTCGCGGATGATGGCCCACATGTTGTGGCGGGAGCGCGGGTCGAGGCCGGTGGTGGGCTCGTCGAGGAAGATGATCCGTGGGTTGCCGACCAGCGTCATGGCGATGTCCAGGCGGCGTTTCATGCCGCCGGAGTAGGTGGAGGCGGGCTTCTTCGCTGCCTCCACCAGGTCGAAGCGCTCCAGGAGTTCGGCGGCGACCCGGCGGCCTTCCTGCTTCGGCAGGTGGTGCAGGTCGGCCATGAGGAGCATGTTCTCCTCGCCAGTGATCAGGCCGTCGACCGCGGAGAACTGACCGGTCACCCCGATCGCCGCGCGGACCGCCTGCGGGTTGGTGGCCAGGTCGTGGCCGCCGACGTGCAAGGCGCCGGCGTCTGCGGTGACAAGCGTGGAGAGGATCTTCACTGCCGTGGTCTTACCGGCTCCGTTCGGCCCCAGCAGAGCGAACACAGACCCGGCAGGAATGCGCAGATCGATGCCGTCGAGTACGACCTTGTCGCCGTACGACTTGCGCAGACCGACGGCGGACACTGCGGCCGACAGCGGTTGACCGTCGCCCTGCCTGGACGCGGGCATAACAGAATGGAGCATGGGGCCCTCCCGTTCGTGGGGTGAAGTAGCAAGGAGATCGCGTGAGTTGAGGCTGATGCGGAAGGTGAGGGCGCTCAGAACGCGGTGGCATCATGCGGACACAATGGGGGTGTCCGTTCAATGAACTGATGGGTGATCAGGCGGCGCCTGGGTGATCAGGCGGCGCAGTGCAGCGCCAATTTCGCGCACTGGATCACCAGACCGTTGGGACATCAGGCGACAACGCCCGCCCACCCCAGGGTCCTTGGCGCAGCAGTTCGGGGTCGCCTTCGCGTACGACGAGATCGGTGGCCGCGCCGTCGCGCAAGAGGTGAGTGATGCCCTCGGCCACCAACACCGGCGAAACGGTGACGTTCATCTTGAGCTCCTTCCGCGCAGCCGACTGCCATCCGGGTCAAGCATCGGCACTGCGGGAAGGTGGATCAACGACGTATCTTGCAACCGTAGTTAACACAGAGGTTCACGAATCGGGGGCGGGAAGCGTGGAGTTGCGGGAGATCGAGATCTTCCTGGCCTTGGCGGAGGAGCTGCATTTCGGCCGGACGGCGGACCGGTTGCACGTCACTCCGGCCCGCGTCAGTCAGGCCATCAAGAAGCAGGAACGTGCCATCGGCGCCGAACTGTTCAAGCGGACCAGCCGCAACGTCCAACTGACACCCGTCGGCGCTCAGTTGCGGGACGGACTCATGGCCGGCTACCAGCAGATCCAGGAGGCGCTGGCCACCGCGACCGCCGCAGGACAGGGCATCACCGGGGAATTCCACGTCGGCTACGCCACCGCGTGGTGCGGCGATCTCATAGTGGCGGCCGCCGACACCTTCCGCGCCCGCCACCCCGACTGCCTGATCCACATCTACGAGTCCCCCATGCTCGACCCGCTCGGACCGTTGCGCGACGGCAGCCGCGATCTCCAGCTGGTAGAGCTGCCGATCGACGAGCCCGACATCGTCAACGGCCCGGTGCTCTTCTCCGAGCCGCGCGCACTCATCGTCCCTGCCGACCACCCGCTCGCCGAGCGGGAGACCGTCTCCGTGGAGGATCTCGCCGAGGCCCCACTGGTCAGCATCACCGGACAGCCCCAGTACTTCCTCGACCTTCACTACCCCCAGCGCACGCCGAAGGGCCGCCCCATACCGCGCGGCCCGTCGACCACCGCCTGGCAGGAAGTGCTCGCCCTGGTCGGCGCGGGCAAAGGAATCTCCCCCACCTCCGCACGCGCGGCGCACTACTACTCCCGCCCGGACATCGTCTACGTCCCCTTCCGCGACGCACCGCCGGTGGAATACGGCCTCCTGTGGTCGGCCACCGGGAACATCCCCAAGGTGCGCGCGTTCGTCCAGACCGTCCTCGAAACGGCCGGCCAGGAGACGGCCGCGGTCCGGCGTTGAAGGCTGGGCATCTCACCGACTCGGTGAATGCTCAGTCGAGACAGAACTCGTTGCCCTCGATGTCCTGCATCACGAGGCACGACTCGTTGTCGTCATCGGCAAGCAGCAGTCGCCCGCGTACCGCTCCGAGCGGGATCAGTCGTGCGCACTCGGCCTCAAGTGCGGCCAGGCGCTCTTCACCCACGAGCCCGGTGCCGACCCGCACGTCAAGATGCAGCCGATTCTTGACGACCTTGCCTTCGGGGACGCGCTGGAAATACATTCGCGGGCCCACACCTGAGGGATCCATGCAGACGAACCCTGAATCCCGGTCCTCAGGCGGCAGCGAGCGATTGAAATCGTCCCAAGTAGCAAACCCCTCCGGTGGCGGCGGTACCACGTACCCCAACACCTCGCACCAGAAGCGAGCCACGCGCTCAGGTTCTGCGCAGTCGAAGGTGACTTGGAACTGCTTGATCTTGGTCGATGACATCGGCGCACCATAGCAGGGGGACTCTGTTGCTCATTTCCCCCCGCTGGTCCCCCCTGAAGTGGGCGATCCAGGGCCCCCTGTCCGGCGTAGCATCAGAAGGACAACGACATCCTTGGCCGGTCTGCGGCTCGGCGTCCCCCTGATCGCTCTCCGACCTGCGACGGGAAGGAGACGGCGGTGACCACGCACACGACCAACCCCGCGAAGCAGGAAGAGTTCGCCGGCCGGATGGTGCAGGTGCTGAATGACGCCTGTCTGGGACATCTGTGCAGCCTGGGGCACCGGGCGCGACTGTTCGACACGATGGCGGGACTGCCTCCCTCCACGAGCGACCAGATCGCCGTGACCACCGGCCTCGATGAGCGATACGTACGCGAGTGGCTCGGCGGGATGACCGTGGGCGGGATCGTCGAGTACACCCCTGAGGACGGCACCTACCGGCTGCCGCCCGAGCACGCAGCCTCGCTCACCCGGGCCGCCGGACCCGACAACTTGGCGTCCTTCATGCAAGACCTCGCGCTGATCGGAATCGTCGAGGACGAGGTCTTCCAGGCGTTCCGGGAAGGCGGCGGCGTCCCGTACTCGTCCTATCCCCGCTTCCAGGAACTCCAGGCCGAGGAGACGGCAAGGGTGTACGACGCCGCCTTGATCGATGCCGTCATTCCTCTGGCACCCGGCCTCACCGAGCGCCTGCGTGAGGGAATCGACTCTCTGGACATCGGCACCGGGCAGGGACATGCGGTCAACCTCTTGGCGAAAGCCTTCCCCAACAGCAGATTCCGCGGCGTGGACATTTCGGAGACGGGCATCGCGGCGGCGCGGCGGGAGGCGGAAGGCCTGGGGTTGCAGAACGTCCGGTTCGACGTGAGCGACACGGCCGAGGTGTCCGGCGACTATGACCTGATCACGGCATTCGACGTGATCCACGACCTGGCGCGTCCCGCGCAGGTCCTTGCCTCCGTCGCAGCCGCGCTACGGGACAACGGAACGTTCCTCATGGGAGACATCGACGCCTCCAGCAAACTGGAGGAGAACCTCGACCACCCGCTGGGCCCCGCGCTCTACACCTTCTCCGTCTTCTACTGCATGACGGTCTCCCTCGGAGAAGGCGGCGCCGGACTCGGCACGGTGTGGGGCAGGCAGACCGCCCAACGCATGCTCGCCGAGGTCGGATTCGACGATGTCACCGTGCGGCAGGTCGACGGCGACATCCTCAACGTGTATTACGTGGCACGGAAGAAGCGCTGAACGCAGGCGTTCCGGTCCTGCCCGAGGGCCTCCGGTCTGTCCCCGCGGCGCGGGCGCTGAATCCGAGGCTCGACCTCGCCCACGCACCGCTACCGCCAGTGGCGCGACCGGCGCCCGCGGCACCGGACAGCGCCTGATCACGGGCGAGCGGTATCCGCGCTCGGCGGGGCGGCGCCTGCCTCCCTGCCTGGGCGCGCGCGACAAGCGTGACGTACCGGTTCAGACTTGCTGTAGAGGGCAGCTCTCTTCTTCACCCCCGTCCGCTGAGGGGTTTCCGTGCTCGATGTGCCGGTGTGGCTTTGGGCGGCGTTCGCCGTCACTGTGGTCGTGTCGCTGGCCGTGGACCTGCTGGCGCATCGGGAAGCGCATGTCATCGGGTTCAAGGAAGCCGCCGCGTGGAGCGGCGTGTGGATCAGTCTCGCCCTCATCTTCGGCGCGGTCGTCTTCCTGGTGCTTGGCACGACTCCAGGAGTGGAATACACGACGGCGTGGCTGCTGGAGAAGAGCCTGTCGGTCGACAATCTGTTCGTTTTCGCGCTGATCTTCGCCTACTTCAGGGTGCCCCGCGCCTACCAGCACCGCGTGCTGTTCTTCGGCGTCATGGGCGCCCTGGTGTTCCGAGGCATCTTCCTGGCTGCCGGAGTGGCCGTGGTCAGTCGCTTCACCGCGGTGCTTTTCGCCTTCGCGGCGATCCTCTTCTACAGCACGTACAAGATCCTCAAGGAGGAAGAGGACAGCTTCGACCCGGGCAAGAGTTTCGCCGTCCGGCTGCTGCGCAAGGTCATGCCGGTTCGGGACGAGTACGCCGGGATGAAGTTCTTCGTCAAGGAGGCCGGCAAGCGGGTCGCGACCCCGCTGCTCGCGGTCGTCGCCGCGATCGAGGCAGCCGACCTGATCTTCGCCGTGGACAGCGTGCCCGCCGTGCTCGCGGTCAGCGACGACGCGTTCATCGTCTACACCAGCAACGCGTTCGCCATCCTCGGCCTTCGCGCCCTGTATTTCCTGCTCGCCGGGCTGCTCGACCGGTTCCACTACCTCAGCAAAGGGCTTGCCCTGATCCTGTCCTTCATCGGCGTAAAGCTGATCCTTCAGGCCTCCCACAAGCTGATCAGCACCAGCATCCCGGAGATCCCTTCGCCGGTCAGCCTGGCAGTCATCGTCACAGTTCTGGCCGCGTCCGTCGCGCTCAGCGTTCGACACCCGGATGAACAACCCCCGCCTCAGCAGCCGCGGGAGCCCGACGACCCGCCACAGGCCAGCTGACCGCTCACCCCACCGGATCCGCCAGGGATCGGCTCGACGCCCCATTAGGCCCTATTTTGTAAACTTAACCCCATATAAGTGCAAAATAACCGTATGCTGATTCCATGAGCAGCGGCGAGAGTGCGACGGCAGCGCAGGCCGGACATGTCTGCCCCGCCTGCAAGAAACCTGTGGCCGCGGAGGTCACACGACACAAGACGATGGGGATCTTCGTTCCTCTATGGAAGTCGGGCCCCTGCCACAACCCGAGCTGCCCGAACTACGTGCAAGGGCAGAAGACCCCGACGAGCGAGGGAGCGAAACCGTAACGGCGTGCCCTGAGCCCGGTGCATGGGCGGGTGAACTTACCTCGCGTGGACGCGGTGTTCGCGATCTACGGAAGTCCCGCACCCTTGCGCCGGACGCTGCCCGTGTAGTCCGCTGACCCGCATGGGGAAGAGGAGCATTGCCGTAATGACCGCCGCCCTTGTCGCGGGGTCCCTTCTGACCGGCGTACCGAACACCGGTGCGCAGGCCGCCGAGCATGGCGTCGACAGTTCGACGCCGCCGACCGGGTCGCCTCGCACGCCAGGAGTCGACCTCGACACTGTGACCATCCCTGAGTTACAGGCGCGCATGGCGCACGGTTCGCTGACCTCGTCGGAGCTGACCCGGGCCTACCTGCGGCGGATCGAGAACGTCGATCCCAAGATTCACTCGGTGCTCCGCACCAGTCCGACGGCCCTGCGCCAGGCGGCAGCCAGCGACGCCAGGCACCGGCGTGGCGAGACCCTTGGGCCGCTGGACGGCATCCCCGTCCTGCTCAAGGACAACGTGAACACCCGTGACATGCCGACGACGGCCGGGTCGCTCGCCCTCGCCGGGAGCCCGCCCGGCACCGACGCCACGCTGGTGACCCGGCTGCGCAAGGCGGGGGCGGTGATCCTCGGCAAGACCAACCTGTCCGAGTGGGCCAACTTCCGTGCGGCGAAGCCGACATCGGGGTGGTCGGCGGTGGGCGGGCAGACCAAGAACCCCTACGTCCTCGACCGGAATCCGTGCGGATCTTCCGCCGGATCGGGGGCCGCGCTCGCCGCGTCGTTGTCACAGGTGGCGATCGGCACCGAGACGGACGGCTCCATCGTGTGCCCGGCCGGTATGAACGGCGTCGTCGGCCACAAGCCCAGCCTCGGCCTGGTCAGCCAGTCGGGCGTGGTGCCGATCTCCGCCGAGCAGGACACGGCCGGGCCCATGGCGCGCAACGTGATCGACACCGCCCTCACGCTTTCGGTGCTGAGTGAGGGTGCGGGCCCGTCCGGCCTCCCGGCCGAGGAAGCGGCGGCCGACTACGGCACCTCCGACTACGGCACCAGCCTCCGCGGCAAGCGGATCGGCCTGTGGCGACTGCCCTCGCTCGGAGCCGACGTGAACGCGGTGATGACCCGTACGGCGAAGAAGCTGCGCAAGGCCGGAGCCGTGGTCGTCGAGGTGACACCCCCGTACCAGGCGCGGCTCGCCGAACTCGAATTCCCGGCGCTGCTCAGCGAGTTCCACCGGGACATCGACGCCTACCTCGGCACACGCGAAGGACCCCGGAACCTCGCCGAGCTGATCGAGTTCAACCGCGGCCACCCCGAGGAGCAGACCTGCTTCGCCGGCCAGGAGCTGTTCGAGCAGGCCCTCGCGGCGCCGCCCACCACCGATCCCAAGTACCGGGCGATGCGTGCCGAGTTGAAGGACCTCTCCCGGCGTTCCATCGACGAGACCATGGCCGCCCACGGGTTGGACGCCATCGCCGCGCCCACGAACCCGCCCGCCTGGACGACCGACTGCGCGCGCGGCGACAACGACGTCATCCCGTCCTCCACCCCCGCGGCCGTCGCCGGGTATCCGTCCCTCTCCGTGCCAGCCGGTTCTGTGAACGAACTGCCGGTCGGCCTGCTCCTGATGGCCGGTGACCACCAGGACGGCAAGCTCCTGTCGCTGGGGGCCGCGGTGGAGCATCGCCTGGAGGCCTGGCGAGCGCCGCGCTACCTGCCGACGGTCGGGGCGGCCGCGCCACGGTGAACAAGGACTGCGTGGCCAGGTCACCGGATTCCGGTGGCTCGGCTCTGGTCACCATGCGTTGATGACCGGCGCGTCGGGTTCGTGCTGCTGCCAGGCCCTGTTGAGGCGCGTGAGGCGGTCCGCGGCGGCGATGCCCTGCAGGTACGCGACCTTGCCGTCGCTGACTTCGAACGCCACGGCGCCCACGACCCGGTCGTCGACCACGGCGAGGACGGCCGGGGAGCCGTTGACCAGCACGATATGGATCGCGGGCGAGCCGCCGGCAAGGCGTCGCTTCGCCGCCGTGGGTTTGAAACCGGCCCGGACGTAGGAGGCGACCCGCTCGCGCGTCTTGTACCGCAACAGCCGCTTGGCCAGTCCTGCGCCGTCCGAGACCGCCGTCACGTCGTCGGTGAGCAGCGCCACCAGCCGTTCGGTGCGCCCGGACGTGGCGGCGGCGAGGAACTCCTCGACGACCCGGCGCGCGGACGCGGGGTCGGCCTCTCCGCCGCGGTGGCGCTCGGCGGCGACCCGGATCCGGGCCCGGTGGACATGCTGCTGGCTCGCGGACTCGGTGATGTCGAGGATCCCGGCGATCTCGGCGTGGCTGTACGAGAAGGCTTCACGCAGGACATAGACCGCCCGCTCGACCGGCGAGAGGCGTTCCAAGAGGGTCAGTACGGCCAAGGACACTGATTCGCGCTGCTCGAAGGTGTCGGCCGGGCCGAGCATCGGGTCGCCCTCGAGGAGCGGCTCGGGCAACCAGGCACCGGCCGCTCGCTCGTGCCGCACCTGCGCCGAGCGGAGCCGGTCGAGGCAGAGATTGGTGACGACCTTGGTCAGCCACGCCTCCGGCACCTCGACCTGTCCGCGCTCCGCGGCCTGCCAGCGCAGGAACGTGTCCTGCACGGCGTCCTCGGCATCGGCGGCCGAGCCGAGCAGACGGTAGGCGAGCGAGGCCAGCCGGCCCCGGCTGGCCTCGAACCGATCAATGGCTGCGCTGTCCATGCGCAGCAGCCTATGCGGCAACCCTCACACCGGCCCGGTCAGGTGCGGTGGCCAGGCGGCGCTTGCGCTTCGGCATGCCGAAGGTCGGGTGTGCGATGCCGAGCCAGGACCCATTGAGCACGCCCGCCTTGAGTCGCGCGGCGGAACGGCCGCCCAGGTACCAGGACTTCGACCCAGCGTCCCCGTCCACCATCTGGAAGATCGCGTCCCGCCGCCCGAGGCTGATGTGGTTGCCGTAGTACTTCAGCCCGACGGTCGGGACCTTGCTGCCTGTCAGGCGCGCGATGATCGCGGCGGTCGCCTGCATGTTGGTCAAGCCGGCCGAGGCGCAGGACATCGGCAGCGGCCGGCCGTTCTCGCCGATCGCGTAGACGGCGTCTCCGGCGGCGTAGACGTCCGGGTGCGAGACCGAGCGCATGGTGCGGTCGACGACGATCTGGCCGGTCTCGGCGACCTCCAGGCCGCTGGCGGCCGCGATGGGGTGCACGGCGAACCCGGCCGCCCACACGGTCACGTCGGCCGGGATGGACGACCCCGTGACGCTGTCGACGATCGCCCGTGTCGGCTCGACGGCTTCGATGCCGGTGTGCTCGTGGACGGTGATGCCGAGCCGGTCGAAGGCCTGGCGCAGGTGACGGCGGGCCTTCGGGGAGAGCCAGGTGCCCAACTCACCGCGGGCGGCGAGCGCGACCGAGAGGTCGGGCCGGGACTCGGCGAACTCGGTGGCGGTCTCGATGCCGGTCAGCCCTTCACCGACGACAAGGACGGTGCCGCCTCCACCCAGGCTCGCCAGGCGCTCGCGCAGACGCAGCGCCGAGGACCGGCCGGTCACATCGAAGGCGTACTCGGCCACGCCGGGGACGCCCTGGTGGGCTACGGAGCTGCCGAGCGCGTAGAGAAGCGTGTCGTACGCGAGCTCGCCGTCGCCGTCCTCGCCGGTCACGGCGACGGTCCTGCGGTCGGGGTCGACGCCGGTGACGCGCGCCAGGCGCAGCCGCACCGCGGTGCCCGCGAACACGTCGGCGAGCTTGCGGAACGCGAGGTCCTGGCCGATCGCGAGCTGGTGGAGCCGCATCCGCTCCACGAAGTCGGGCACGGCGTTGACGACGGTGATCTCGGTGTCGGCGGGGGAAAGCCGGCGGGCCAGGTTTCCGGCGGCGAAGGCCCCGGCGTATCCGGCGCCGAGTACGACGATGCGGTGCTTCATGGCGTTGCTCCTGTCTCGTTCGCGTGCCCTCTGAACGAGATGGCGCCCCGATTACTGACAGGAGCGTGGTGTGACGCCGGTCACGGGATCGGGGCGAGCGGCTGAGCCTCCGCCGGGGCACTTGGGCCTGCCCTCGGCAGGTCGAAAACCAGTGGAACAGCGCCTCTGTACGCCACTACCGTGCTGCCGGGCCAAGTCGTCTGGGTAAGGACGTGCCGTTGTACACCCTGTGAGACCTCCCGAGCGCTGATCTGTCGCGCGTCGCGCATGTGCGCCGCGCTCCTTTTTGCTGCGGACTTCTCACTGAAACCGGTGTACTTCTGTGCTCAATAGCTGGGTGGTCATGCCCACCTGCCTGCCTGCCGTTCTCCGCCGTTGCCACGCGTGCGCGTCCGAGCGCTTCCGGACGAGCGGCAAATTTCGCGTCAACGCGAACCACAAGCTCATCGACGCCTGGCTCCTCGCGCTCTGCACCACTTGCGGGGAGACCTCGAAGCTCACGGTCCTGGAGCGGATGAATGTGCGCTCCGTACGACCTGAGCTGCTGGACCGGCTGCATGACAACGACCCTGCCCTGGCAGCCGAGTTGCTCCAGGATCCGGTCGTGCGGCGGCGTAATCGCATCGCCATCGACTGGGACAACGCCTGGCGCCTCGACACCGGCGGATCGGATCACCTGGACAGCGAGGTGATCGACGTATCGGTCCGCTTCGCGGCACGGATCCCTGTCCGGCCGGTGCGACTGATCGCTGACGGTTGCGGTCTTTCGCGGGCCGAGGTCGAGCGACTGGTCACGGAGGGGAGGGTCGTTTCGGCGGTCCGGCTGAGCGGCAAGCTCTCCGGCGACTTCACCTTCACGCTCAAGCGCTGAGCCCCCCCTCGGAACCAGGGGTCTGTCCGGTCCGGCAAGACCCGCCGGTCAGACCCCTGGTCCCCCGCTGTTCTCCGTCTCCGTCACCGGCTCCGTCAGCGGCTCCGACGTCACAGGCCTACGACATGGCCAAAGCCGCGCCCGTCCACTCGGCGCGCAGCGCCTTCTTGTCCACCTTTCCGACCTTGGTCGTCGGCAGTTGGTGAAGGAGCACCGTCTTCCGGGGTGTGTACAGCTCTCCCAACTCGGCGGTCACCGCCGCGCCGACGGCGTCCGGGTCGACGTCAGCGTCATCGGCCGTGGCCAGGAAGATCTGTACGGCCTCCCCGTACTCCTCGTCCGGCACGCCGAGCGCCGCCGCGTTGCGCACACCGGGCAGCGTGAGCAGGAAGTCCTCCAGGACCCTGGAGTAGACGTTGTCGCTGGTGCTGCCGGTGACGATGATGTCCTTGGCCCGGTCGACGAGATAGAGGTACCCCTCGGCATCGAGATAGCCCATGTCCCCGGTGCGCAGCCAGCCGTCGTGCAGCGCCTCCGCGGTGCGCTCCGGGTCCTCGTAGTAGCCGAGCATCACCGTCTCGCCGCGGACACACACCTCGCCGACCTGCCTGACGGGCAGCGCCGCCGCGCTGTCTTCACCACGGATCTCGATCTCGGTGTCGGATATCGCGCGACCGCAGCTGCGCCAGAGCTCGGGCCGCCGTGCCCCCTCCGACGCGAGGTCCTCAGCGCCGAACGCGGCGATACCGAGCGCCTCCGACTGCCCGTAACCCTGACTGAGCACCGGCCCGAAGACCTCGACCGCCTGCTGCAGCCGGCTGGGCGACGAGGCCGCGCCGCCGACGACGATCCGCCGCAGCGCGGGGAGAGCGCCCGGCACGCACTCCGGGTGGTCGAGAAGCGCGTACAGCATCGGCGGCACGAACATCGTGGCGGTGATCCGCTCCTCGCTCAGCACCGCAAGGGCCGCGCCCGCCTCGAACTCGGGCAGCACGACGAGGGCGGACCCTGTCACCAGCGCCTGGATCGAGGTGAGGTGGCCGCTGCCGTGGGTGAGCAGCGTGGCGGCGAGCACCCGGTCCGTGCCCGGGTCCATGGTCGGGAAGAACGACGAGCCGGAGTCCTGCGGGTCGTCCGCCACCAGGCCCACCAGCGTGTCGTAGAGCCGGTGGCTGTGCGCGGCGAGCTTCGGTCGGCCGAGGGTGCCGCCCGTGTAGAGAACGGTGACGGCTTCGTCCCCTTCCGGGGCGGGCACGCCGTCGGGGCGCACCGCCGGGCATTCGGCCGCCAGGGCCAGCAGGTCCGTGCACTCCTGCTCGCAGGGCCCGAGGCTGAGCAGCTCAGGGGCGTGGATGCTGCGGCCTGCCGCGTCGGCGGCCCGCCGGGCGAAGAGCGGGTCGGTGACCACGGCGCGCGCCCGGGACTGCTCGACCAGCGCGGCGAGCTCGCCGGGCCCCGGCTCGGGCGGCAGGAACACGACGCGGCAGCCGATGAGATGGACCGCGAGCTGCACCAGCACGGAGTCCACACGGTTGGCCAGGAACAGCCCTACTCCGTCGCCGGGTTCGAGCCCCTGCCGCCGCAGCGCGTGCCCCAACCGGAACAGCCGCCGCCGAGCCTCCCCCCGGGTCAGCCGCTGCGCACCCTGGACGAGCGCCTCGGCGTCCTCGTCCTTGTGCCAGTGCTCCAAGATGCGGTCCAGGTACGTCCGCGGCTCGGATGTTTGCTGCGCGTTAATGATCATGGACACATGCAAACATGCCGCTCAGGAACCGTGTCCTCACAGGGGGCAACTTCGGCCATCAGCCCGCGGAGTACCATGCCCCGGCCCGGGAGGGCAGCTCGACTCTAGGACTGGCGCCGTACGTACAGGCGGTTGCCCTTCGGGCCGGTCCACTCCATGCGCACGACACCGGCCACCGCGGCATCGTCGGCGCGGGACGGGTCCGCCCAGTAACCGTGGGCCGGGTTGCGGAAGAAGGTCGCCCACAAGCCGCCGTCGCGGTCCTTGAAGAAGTTGTTGTGCCCGGCGCCCACCCCCGCGGTCCAACGCTCGGAGTACGGCCCTTCGAAACGGTCCGCGACGGCGACGACCGCGTCGTACTGGTACTGCGTCCGGCCGGTGCCCGGCGGGTCGTAGGCGTGGCGGGTGCTGCCGTCGGCATTGGCCGAAGTACGGTCCCACGCGGCGTGCAGCAGGTAGTACTTGCCGCCGTGCTTGAAGACGTAGGCGCCCTCTAGGTACGGCTCGGGCTTGTACGGCGTCTGTTGGAACGCCGGGAGGTTCGTCGTCGGGACGATGTCCTCCATGTCCTCGCGGAACTTGGCGTAGACGTGATTGTGCAGCACCAGCCACGCGTCGGCGCCCTCCGTGTAGAGGCTGCCGTCGATGTGGTGGTACGCGCCGGGTTTGATGAACGACGGCCCACCGATGAACGAGTCGCCGAAGGGCTTGTCGAGATTGCCCTCGACGAGGCGGTACGGGCCCGCGACCCCGCCCTCGCTCACCAGCAGGAACGAGCCGACCTTCCGCGAGTGGTCGCCCATGCACGCGACGAGGTACCACTTGCCGCGGTAGTGGTGCAGCTCGGGCGCCCACACCTCACCGCGCTTGCCGAACTCGTCGTCGTACCAGTACTCCTGCCACGGGGCGACGACCGTGCGGCCGGGGCGGTTCTCCCCGACGAACTCGGGCGACCACACCTTTCCGCGCTCGGCGCCGGGACGGATGCCGGTGGTGTCGGCCAGCCGCCATGGGCCGTGCAGGGACCGTGCCGTCCATACGAAGAGGCCGTCGTTCCAGGGGGCGGCCGCCGTGAGGCCGGGCACGCGGGTGGTACCGGTGGCGACGTAGAGCGGATGGCCGTTGACGACGAAGCAGTTGACGTAGGTGTCGCGCATCCAGATGCGCCCCAACTCCTTGTCGCGGGGACGGAGTTCGAGAGGCAGGACAAAGGAGTTGTCCTCCCGCGGCCACAAGTCCTTGCGGGTGTCCGCGAGGCCGTACGGCTCGAGGGTGGGCCAGTTCGACGGGTGACGCCTTGTCGGGCTCCCCTTCGCTGGCAGTGCCTGTGCGGCGGCGGTGGGCAGTGCCGCCACTCCCATGGAGCCGGCCAGGCCGGCCAGCACGGACCGTCGGCCGAGATGCGTCTCGTTCACGGGTTTGGTCATCAGTCTGTCTCCCTAGTCGTGAGGGCGCTGCGTGCTGTCGGACTCGAAGGCGGAGAGGGTCGTGTCGTAGTCCGTCTCCACGTCGTACATCGGCGTCATCCAGTGGTAGAAGTTGTCGCCGCGCTCGCGGAGCAGGTCGTAGAGACGCCGGGTCAGGGCCGTGCGTATCCCCCGCATTTCGGGGTGGTCATGGCGGTTGTGCAGCTCGTGGGGGTCGGCGTCGAGGTCGTACAGCTCGTTGCGGGACTCGGGGTTGATCACGAGTTTGTGGCTTCTGGTGCGCAACATCCGCTGCGGGTACGGGAAGTGGTGGCCGTGGAACTCGGCGAGGTGGTGCTCGTCCCACTGCGGGTGCTCGCCGCGCACGAGGGGCAGCAGGCTGCGGCTGTCCACGGCCGGCTCGGTCTTGCTGTTCGCCAGGTCGAGGATGGTTGCGGTGCAGTCGGTGAGGGAGACGAACTCCTTACGCACCTGACCCTGCGGGGCGCCGGGGACCTTCAGGAGCCCGGGGATGCGGTAGATGTCCTCGTACATCGCGGGGCCCTTGTCGTGCAGCCGGTGGGCGCCGGTGAACTCGCCGTGGTCGGCGGTGAAGAAGACCGCTGTCCGGTCGTCCAGGCCCAACTCCCGCATGGCGTCGAGGATTCGGCCGATCTGCTCGTCGATGAGCGTGACGTAGCCCCAGTAGACGGCGATCAGCTTCCGGGACTCCTGCGGCGTCATGGTGTCGAAGGCCCACAGCTTGCTGTAGTTGTGCTGGACCGTCGGTTTCTCCGCGAAGGTCTCGCACACCGAGGCGGGTAGTTCGACCAGGTCGGGGTCGTACATGTCGTAGTAGGCGTCCGGGAGGATGTACGGCAGGTGCGGGCCGAAGAAGTGCGTGGCCAGGAAGAACGGCGCCCCGTCACCATGGCCCTCCTGCGCGGCGAAGCGGTGGAGCATCTCGATGGTGCGCGTGGCGAGGTAGTACTCGAAGGTGGCTTCGACCGGCTGGTGGAGGCGGGCGGCAAGGAGGTTTCCGGGACTGCCGTTGGGCGTGGTGCCCCGCACCGGATCCGAGATGCGGTACGGGGGCAGGCCGTTCTCCGCGAGGTAGGCGAGGTAGTCGGGGTGGTCCACGGGGTTGTGCCAGCCGGCCAGGTCGGGGCCCTCGAAGCCGTAGTCCGCGGCGGTGCGCCGCACGCCGCCGTGCCACTTGCCGACGAGCCCCAAGTTGTAGCCCTCGGCCTGCAGTTGCTCGGAGAAGGTGAACTGGTCGTCGGAGAGGTCCTCGAGATAGCCGACGTTGCGCTCGTAGTTGGCAAGCAGCTTGTGCCGGAACGGGGCCGCCCCGGTGAGCAGGCTGGCGCGCGCCGGGGTGCAGATCGCGGTGGGGGTGTAGAAGCTGTCGAACCGTGTGCCATCGGCCGCGAGCCGGTCGACGTTCGGGGTGTGCGTGTGCGGGTTGCCGTACGCGCCCAGGGTGTCCACCCGGTGCTGATCGGTCATCAGGAAGAGCATGTTGTGGCGCACGGAGGGCCTTTCGGGTCGGTCGGTCCGGCTCTCGGGTTGCCGTGCGACGCATGCTCCGACCCGGCACTCATTTAAGTCAAGAGTGCGTACTTAAATCACGCGGAGGTGCCCAACGAAGGGCGTGTGCCCATCGTCGTGCGCCGGCGAGAAGTCACGAGCTGGGCTTCCAGGCCCGCTATGGCGTTCTCATGAATAATTTGTTTCGACTCATTGACGAAAATACTCCGTGCTCACATGCTGTCCTGCATGCACGAACATGACGGTCCGCTGACGCGGCTCCGACGCAGCCATGAGCAAGCAGTCCTCGAGCTGCTCCGCAAGCACGGTCCGCTGAGCCGCGCCGAGTTGGGCGCCCGCAGCGGTCTTTCCCGGACCACGCTCCACGACATCGTCGCCGGGCTTGTGGGCAATGGCTCCGTGGTCGCCGGCACACCGCATGTCGAGGTGCGCAAGCGCGGCCGACCGGTGGAGAAGCTCAGCCTCAACCCGGCAGCAGGCGAGGCGGTCGGCATCGACTTCGCCCGCCGTGCCGTGCACGTCGCGGCGGTCAACTTCGCCCATGAGGTGATCGGTTCGGCGAGCGAGGCGCATGCCGCGGACCTGTCCTGGCCCGAGCGGATCGACATCGCGGGCCGTCTTCTCGCTACGTTGGCCACCGGTTCGTCCGTCGGTTCGGCGGACGGCGGCCCACGCGGCGCGGCGGGCGCCCTCCACCTCGACGCGCTCAGCGCGATCGGCGTCGGCGTGGTCGGACCGATCACCGAACCCGGCAGCGAGAACGCTCATGCGCAGGGCATCGACGGCCTGCCGGACCTGCTGCGCAAGCAGTTCGGTGTGCCGGTGCTCCTGGACAACAACACCCGGCTCGCGGCGCTCGCCGAAGCGGTATGGGGTGCGGCGGCGGACAGCAGCGACGTGCTCTACCTGCGGTTGTCGCACGGCGTCGGCGGCGGCCTTGTCGTGGGCGGCGCGCTGCACCGCGGCCGCAACGGCCTGTCCGGCGAGTTCGGACACATCACCGTGGACCCGGCAGGCAGACCGTGCGACTGCGGCGGAACCGGCTGTCTGGAGACCCGTGCCTCGCTCGACGCGGTCCTGTACCGCTACCGCGAAGCCGGTGGCCGGGCCGACGACCTCGCCGGGCTCCTGGACGCCGCCGCTGCCGGAGAATCAGCCGCCCTGGGCGTCCTTGAGCGCGTCGGCAACGACGTCGGCGGGGTCCTTGCCGCGGTCTGTCATGCCGTCGGCCCGGGCGTCATCGTCGTCGGCGGTGAGCTGGCAGAGGCCGGCCCCACCCTGCTCGAACCGATCGAACGGGCCCTGCGGCAGCAACTGATGCCGATGGCCCGCCAGCACGTGGACGTACGGCACGCGACGCTCGGCGAGGCCGGCAGCGCGCTGGGCGGCATCGCCCTCGTTCTCCACGAATCCCCCTTGCTCTCCCACTACCCACGGCCCGTCCCCGAGGAGAACGCGTGAAGCCACCAGCGAGGAACCCATGGCTGTGATCACTCCCGTCGAGAAGGCCGCCGCCGATGGACGGCAGCAGCAACCGCGCCGCTCCCGGCACCGGCCCCTGGTCCTCAACGCCGTCGCCGTGGCGGCAGGCATCGCCGTGTGGGGCGTCGTGGCCGCCCTGGGCCTGGTCGAGAACCTGCCCACGCCGACGGCGGTGGCGCAGAAGGCCGGCACCATGATCTCCGACGGCACCCTGGCGTCCGATACCTTCGCCAGCCTGCGCCGGGTCTTCCTCGGCTACGCCATCGGCGTGGCCGCTGCCGTGCCGGTCGGCTTCCTCATGGGCTGGTATCCCACCGTGCGCGCCTTGGTCGAGCCGTACATCCAGTTCTTCCGCACCATCCCGCCGCTCGCGCTCATTCCGCTCGCGGTCGTGCTCCTCGGGATCGGTGAGGTGCCGAAGATCGCCGTGATCTTCCTGGCCTCGTTCATGGCCTGCGTCCTCTCCTCCTTCCAGGGTGTCATCGACGTGGACAAGACACTGATCAACGCGGCCCGGGTGCTCGGCGCCTCGGACCGGACCATCTTCGCCAAGGTGGTCGTCCCCGCCTCCACCCCCTTCATCCTCGTCGGCATGCGGATCGGCCTAGGGGCGTCCTGGGCCACCGTGGTCGCCGCCGAACTCATCGGCGCGCAGGAGGGGTTGGGCTACCGGATGCAGAAGGCGTCCACCTGGTTCGAAATGGACACGATCTTCGTGTCCCTGATCACGATCGGTGTGCTCGGGCTCATCATGGACCGGCTACTGCTGCTGGCCGAGCGACGCCTCACCGGCTGGCAGGAGCGACGATGAACAGCAAGATCTCTTTCCGCGACGTGGTGAAGACCTTCCCGCTGAAGGGGGCGACCTTCACCGCCCTCGACGGGGTGAGCCTGGACATCGCGGACCAGGAGTTCGTCACCGTCGTGGGCCCCTCCGGCTGCGGCAAGTCCACCCTGCTGAGCATGGCCGCAGGGCTGCAGGAGCCGGACTCGGGCCGCGTCCTGGTCGACGGCACGCCGGTGTCGGGACCCGGGCCCGACCGCGGGGTCATCTTCCAGCAGTACGCCCTGTTCCCCTGGCTGACCGTGCGGCAGAACGTGGAGTTCGGGCTCAGGCTCGCCTCCGTACCCACTGCGGAGCGACGCCGGCGCACCGATCAGGCCATCGGCCTCGTCGGCCTGAGCGACTTCGCCGATGCCCTGCCCAAGACACTGTCCGGCGGGATGAAACAGCGCTGCGCCATCGCCCGCGCGTACGCGGTCGATCCCCAAGTGCTGCTGATGGACGAGCCGTTCGGCGCACTCGACGCCCTGACCCGGGTGCAGCTGCAGGACCAGCTGCTCGGGACCTGGAGCCAGGAGAAGCGCACCGTGCTGTTCATCACCCACGACGTGGACGAGGCCGTCTACCTCGCGAGCCGGGTCGTCGTCATGGCCGCCAAGCCCGGCCGCATCCACCGCGTCATCGACGTGGATCTGCCCTACCCCCGCACCGAGGAGATCCGGCTCTCGCCCGAGTTCCGGCACATTCGCAACGAGGTGTGGACCTCCGTGTACCACCAGGAAGCAGCGCCGCCCCGGGCCGCCTGACAGGCCATCACCCAAGCCCTCGCCGTCGCCCTCGCCCCGGGCACTTCGCACGACCACCCGCGCATCGCTCCGAGAGGACATCCCAGCATGCCCAGAAGCACGAACAGGCACGCCGTCACGGCGCTGCCCGTCGCGTTCATGCTCTCGCTCTCCCTCAGCGCCTGCTCCGGCAGTGCTTCCGAGGACAACAGCACGGTCCGGTTCGGTTACATCGGTGACTACAACGGTGCCAGCCTGCTTGCGATCGCCGAGAAGCAGGGGCTGTGGAAGAAGGCGGGCCTGACCGCGCAGGTGAAGCCGTTCAACAACGGTCCGGTGCAGATCCAGGCACTCAGCGCGGGCGACCTCGACTACGGCTACATCGGTCCCGGCGCGATGTGGCTGCCTGCCTCCGGCAAGGCCAAGGTCGTCGCCATCAACACCCTGACGTACGCCGACCGGGTCATCGGTCAGCCCGGCATGGGGTCCATGAAGGACCTCAAGGGCAAGCGAGTCGGCGTACCCGAGGGCACCTCCGGCGACATGGTCCTCAACATCGCCTTGGAGAAGGCCGGGATGACCGCGAAGGACATCGACAAGGTCAACATGGACCCGTCCACCATCGTCTCCGCCTTCTCGTCCGGAAGGATCGACGGGGCCGGCTTCTTCTACCCCGCCATCGACACCATCAAGGAGAAGGTCCCGGGACTTGAGGAGATAGCCAGCACCAAGGACACCGGGGACGCCTTCCCCACCGCGTTCGTCGCCGGCAACAGGGTGCCCGAGGAGAAGAACAGCAAGGTCATCAAGGTGCTGCAGCAAGCCAACGACTGGCGCAAGCAACACCCCGAGGAGACCGTCACGCTCACCGCCAAGATGCTCCAGGTGACTGAGGCCCAGGCCAAGGCCGACGCCTCTCACGTCGAGACCCTCTCCACCAAGGATCTGGCCGCGAAGACCAAGAGCGGCGAGGTGAACGAGTGGCTGAAGAAGCTGGGCGATTTCTTCGTCCGCAACGAGCAGCTGGACGACAACGCGGACCCCAATGAGTACTACACGGGCGACCTCTACCGGCAGGCGTACGGCAAGTAGCCCTCGACCACGGGCCGGAGAACAGCCTCCCCCAGCCAATGACGACATCCGCAGGACAGCCATGAGCGGCATCGCCGACATCGCAGGACACGGCACGCAACCGAACAAGAAGAGCTGCTGCGCCCCCTCCCGCGCGCAGCCGGGCCCGAACGCGCAGGCACGCGATACCCCCAACACGCCCGAAGGAGGCGTTCGTTCCACCACGGCCGCGCGCCGCCCTCCGCACGCCGAGTACGCGGAGTACGCGGAGTACGCGGAGTACGCGGAGTACGCGGAGTACGCGGAGTACGCGGAGTACGCGGAGTACGCGGAGTACGCGGAGTACGCGGAGTACGCGGACCGCATCACCCTCCCCGGGAAGACCTTCCGCATGGGCAGCGAGGACGCGGACGCGAACCCCGGTGACGGCGAAGGGCCCGTCCGCGATGTATCGGTCTCGCCCTTCGCCATAGACGCCTACGCGGTCACCAACGCCCGCTTCGCGGCCTTCGTCGAGCAGACCGGCTATCTCACCGAGGCGGAGGAGTTCGGCTGGAGCTACGTGTTCGCGAAGTTCCTGCCGGGTCCCCTGCGCAAGACGTCACCACGCCCGCCGGAAACCCCCTGGTGGTGCGGCGTCCAAGGCGCCGCCTGGAGCAGACCGGAAGGGCCGGGCAGCCAACTGGACGGCCGCTGGGACCATCCCGTGATCCACGTGACGTGGCGAGACGCGACCGCCTTCTGCCGGTGGGCCGGCGGGCGACTGCCCACCGAGACTGAATGGGAGTACGCCGCACGCGGGGGCCTGGACCAGGCCCGCTACCCCTGGGGCGACGAACTCACGCCGGGCGGGGAGCACCGCTGCAACATCTGGCAGGGCACCTTCCCGTTCCGCAATGACGAAGCCGATGGCTTCGCCGGCACCGCTCCCGTGCACGTCTTCGTCCCCAATGGATTCGGCCTCTACAACGTCGCGGGAAATGTCTGGGAGTGGTCCTCCGACCGCTGGCAGGACCACGATCCCAACCGTCGCGCGATGCGAGGCGGCTCCTACCTCTGCCACGACTCGTACTGCAACCGGTATCGCGTCGCCGCCCGCACCGCGAACACGATCGACAGCTCCGCGGGCAACCTTGGCTTTCGTATGGCCTGGGACATCGGATCTGGTGAGACCCGCTCGGGGGCGATTCCTATGGCGTGCCGGGAAGCCGGACCGTGACGAGGAGACCGCCCGCGGGGCGGGGGGCGAGGGCGAGGGTTCCCTCGTGGGCGCGGACGATGCTCTTCACGATGGCGAGGCCGAGGCCGACGCCGACGTGCTCGTCGGTGCGCACGCGTTCCGTTCCCCGCGTGAAGGGTTCGGTCAGGGTCGATACCAACTCCGGTGGGAGCGGGTGGCCCGTGTTCTCCACCCGCAGCACACTCGTGTCGCCGTGCGCCTCGGTGTGGACCGTCACGGTGCCACCGGCGGGGAGGTTGTGGACGACGGCATTCTGGACGAGGTTCGTCACCATCCGCAGCAGGAGCTCCGCGGAGCCACTGGTCCGGGCCGCAACGCCGGTGACGTCGAGCGTGATCCGGTGCTGCTCGGCGAGGGGAAGCAGCGTTTCGGCGGCTTCTTCGGCGATGAGGGAGAGGTCGACGCTCTCGCGGGTGAAGTTTCCGCGGTCGCCGCGGCTGAGCAGCAGGAGGGCTTCGGTGAGGTCGATCGCCCGCGTATTGACAGCGTGCAGGCGCTCGATGAGTTCGCCCCGGTCCCGCGTGGGGTCCTTGCGGGCGACGTCGAGGAGCGTCCGCGAGATCGCCAGCGGGGTGCGCAGTTCGTGGGAGGCGTTCGCGGCGAACCTCTGCTGTTCGGCGACCTGGGACTCGAGTTGTTCGAGCATCGAGTCGAACGCGTCGGAGAGTTCACTGAACTCGTCCTGACGGCCCTGCATGCGGATCCGGTGGGACAGCGCGCCGTCCCCGGCCATCCGTGCCGCATCCGCGACCTGTGTGAGTGGTGAGAGCATCCGGCCGGCGAGAATCCACCCTCCCACGAGGCCGAACACCAGCAGGAACGCCAACACTGCGGCTGCCCTCGGAGCGAAAACGCGCAGGAGGACGGACCGGATGGGGAAGACGCCATCAGTCATGGGGGCGCCGGTGGATCCGGGAATGATCAGCGCACGCTCGGGGACATAACGCAGGAGGAACACCCACACCGCAGCGAGCAGCAGGACGCCGGCAAGCATGAGGAAGCCGGCGTAGCTGAGGGTGAGCTTGAAGCGAACACTCAATCCAGGCGCTCTACCCACGGTCTCCTCCCTCACGTCCGGTGCCGGGTGCTGACTCGATGCGGTAGCCGACGCCTGGCACCGTGGCGATGATCCATGGTTCGCCGAGCCGTTTGCGCAGTGCGGAGACGGTGATGCGTACGGCGTTGGTGAGGGGGTCGGCGTTCTCGTCCCAGGCCCGTTCCAGCAGCTCTTCGGCGCTGACGACTCCGCCCTCCGCGGCGACGAGGACTTCCAGCACGGCGAACTGTTTGCGGGTGAGCGCCACATACCGTCCGTCGCGGAAGACCTCCCTGCGGAAGGGGTCGAGCCGCAGGCCCGCGATCTCGTGGACCGGGGGCCGGGCGTACGCGCGTCTTCGGTCGAGCGCCCTCAGCCGCAGGACGAGCTCCCGCAGCTCGAACGGTTTGGTGAGGTAGTCGTCGGCGCCGAGCTCGAACCCGGAAGCCTTGTCGTCGATGCGGTCGGCAGCGGTGAGCATGAGGATCGGGATGCCGCTGCCGGAGGCGACGATGCGCCGGGCGACCTCGTCGCCGGACGGGCCGGGGATGTCGCGGTCGAGGACCGCGAGGTCGTAGGAGTTGACGCTGAGCAGTTCCAGGGCGGAGTCTCCGTCACCGGCGATGTCGGCGGCGATCGCCTCAAGGCGTAGACCGTCACGGACGGCTTCGGCGAGGTAGGGCTCGTCCTCCACGATCAGTACGCGCATGTCTGCAGCCTAAGCAGCACACCATATCGCCGGCGTATGCAAAGACCGTCGTACGCAAAGACGTGTCCGCTGTACGGGCGCCCGCTAGAAGGTGTAGCGCGTGTGGCTGAACACCTGGCCGTCGTGCCCGAAGCCGTACGCCGTGCCGGGTGCCACCGCGAACAGCAGGTCTTTGCCCTCGCGGATGCTGTCGCCGAAGCCGTGGAACGTCCCCTCCGGCGAGGTGATGTGGTCCCCGTACTGCGCCTCGAACGCGGCGATGACCTCGGCCTGCCGCGCCGGATCCGTCACCCGCTCAGCCGTGCCCTCGATCACGAGGTCGAGGCCATCGGAGAGTGAGTTGTTCCCTGTGGTGAGTGCGCAGTGGGCATTGCCGGCCAGGTTCTTCGCCTTCTGCTCACCCGGCCCGGTGCTGAAGTGCAGCGCCCCGTCGTGCCAGGCGGCGATCAGCGGCGTGACGTGCAGCCGGCCGTCCGGCCGGACCGTGGTGATCCAGAAGATCTCGGCGGCCCGCAGCCGGCGCTGGGCCTCGGCCCAGTCGGTGGCGGTGACGTTCTCCGCGCCCGGGCGCGGGTTGAGCGCGGCGCTGTAGCGGGCGTCGAGCTCGGTCTTGGGCTGCTTCGGCGTCATGCGGAACTCCCTTCCCTCGTCTTGTACGAAGGCTACGCAGCTCTTGCACGAAGGCTGCGCAGCCTTGCCCGGCGGCGCGGCCGTCCGGGGCGGCGACCAGGAAGTGTCGGCACTCGGTTGAGGCCCCCGAGGTCAGGCTGCTCGCTGAGCGCTATGGGATCATGCGTGCGGCGGTTGACACGCCACGCAAGTCCTTGGAGCTGATCGAAGGGAAGTCGGGGAAGCGATGAACTCCGCTGAGGAACTCGCCCGGTTCAGGTCGAGCTGCGGCGGCGGCTCGGGCGGCAACCGCCTCGCCACAGCACGATGACCAATCCGCTGGCCTGGATCGCCGAGCTGCACATGGCGCACAGCCTGACCCTGGTCCAGGGCCTGACCGGCCACGATGTGCTCGTACGCATCGGTGGTGAGCCGGAGAGCATCCGGCAGCCGGACGACGCGGACGAGGTCGGGGCGCTGCGCGACGAGGCTCTGGAGAACTACTGGGACTTCGGCGCGCTGCACGGCGGCGTGGCCGGGGACTGGGCCTTCGCCTTCGAGCCGGCGAGCACCTGGGCCTTCGACGACGAACGTCTCGCGGCCGCATCGCGCGGCACCCGGCTGATCGGCTGCTACAACGGCGACTCGCTGGGCTTCGTCGAGCACTGGGTGGACGGGACGCTGATCACCAAGTTCGACACGCGGCAACCCGAACTCCGGCACGAGCAGCGGGGCGAGGACCCCGACCGGCTCGTGCCGGAGATGGGCCGGGCAGGATTCTTCGACCCGGAGAGCGGCCTTTCGCCGAACCTGCGTGCCCTGGCGCTGCTGCACGACTACACCGGGGTCACCTTGGGCCCGCACGAGGTCACCTTCGGCCTGATGGCCAGGATTCCGGCGTACGACGAGTGAGGAGGGGAGGGGAGAGGCAGGACGGCTGCTCCCCTCCCCGTACAGCCGGTCAGCCGACGCTGATCCAGAACTTCTCGCCGTCGATGACCCGTTGCTTCTGGTAGAAGCCGCTCAGCGAGCCACCGACCGAGCCGTTCTGCCGGTTGGGCACGTGCCCGATGGTGCACTCACTGGCCGGGGTCACGTTGCTGACGTAGTAGATGGTCCACTGACCCTTGCGCTTGCCGCTGGTCTCCTTGTGGGGGCGGATCTCCGCGCAGTCCTTGCCCGCCAGCTTCCGCTGCCCGCCGCTCTGCCGCGTCTTGGCGAACGGGTACTCGTCGCAGCTGTCGTCGGGGACCTGTGGGTCGGCCTTGAAGGTGCCGTCGTGACAGATCTTGTTGCGGTTGGCGTCCGACTTGTCCTCGTCGGCGAGGCGGGTCAGCGGCTTGCCCCGGCCCTGCCAGCCCCAGTGGCCCTTGAGGTTCCGCATCGACCAGGCGACGTTGGCCTGTCCGGCGTTGCGCAGCGGCAGCTTCATCGTCGGCACCGCCTGGGGGAACACGCAGCCGACGTTCTTGCCGCTCGGGTACCGGGAGTCACCGAAGGTCCGGTCGCACCTGATCTTCATGGGAGGCGCGAACCAGGCCGGGGAGATGAGGACTTGGCCCGCGCCGAGGATGGTCACGGTGTTCTTCACGCCGAAGCTCTGGACCGGGGCGGCCCCCTTCCACACATGGCTGGTGGCGCCGTCGAGGACCCGGCCCTTGCTGATCGGCACCGACCCGGACCACGCACGGTCGGCCGCGCACGCGCCGCCCGCGCAAGCGGTCTTCCACGACGCCCGCAGCCCCTTGGCCGATCCCGATGCGGCGTCGAGCCGCAGCGTGTTCTCGGTGTGCCACAGCCCCTCCTTGATGGAGGCCTTGCCGTTGTGCTCCTTGGGGTCGAGCTGGATCTCCTGCGTCGCCGTGAACACGGCCCTGCCGGTCGTCCGCTTCGTCTTGAGGTCGATCACGGTGTACGTGAGCGACACCCGGCCGCAGGCGTCCGTGCGTGTGTAGAACCAGCGGCCCGGCTGGGCCCGGCACTGGCGGCCCGCCTGGGACTCGATCTCGGAGGCCGTCTTCACCTCGGGCTCGGGCAGCTTCGCGCTGTCCCAGCAGCCGATGCTGTCGAGCCCCTTCTTCAGGAACCCTTCGAGCGCCGCCTTGACCTTCTTGCAGCCCTGCTCGAACTCGAACTTGACCGCGCCGCCCTCTTGGGCCTTCGGCGCCGCACCGGCGGCCTGGACGACCTGCCCGCTGCGGGCCTTCGCCCCGGCGTCCTGCGCGCCCTTGTCCTCCTGCCCGCCGCCATCGGGCCCGCAGGCCACGGCACCGGCCAGTACGGCGACCGACATCGCCGTCGCCAGCACCGGCCGCACGGCCTTCCCGACCAACATCCGCGCGGACTTCCTTGCAGCCGATCTCACGGCTCCCCCTCATCATGAGCACGCCAAAGAAGTGATCATGATGCCACGCCCACTGCCACACCCGGGCTGGGGCTCGGGCTCGGGCCGGGGGCTCGGGCTGGGAACGCCGAATCCCCGGACGCCGTGATCTACGTGCATCACCATGGCAGCACGATCCATTGCCACCACGGCGGCTGCTCACCCGGAACACCTCGTGGGTGAGCGAGAAAAGGGGAGAACGTGAGTGAGAGCCAGCACCCGTCAAACGTGTCGGCCAGGCTGAACACCGGGGTCGCGCACAACGCACGAGTGTGGAATCACTGGATCGGCGGGAAAGACAACTACGAGATCGACCAGCAGGTCGGTGACCAGGTCTCCACGATGTTCCCAGTGATCCGGGACGTGGCCCGCGCCGACCGCCACTTCCTCCACCGCGCGGTCCGATTCCTGACCGCCGACCGCGGAGTGCGGCAGTTCCTGGACATCGGCACCGGACTGCCGACCCTGGACAACACCCACGAGATCGCCCAACGGATCGCACCCGAGGCCCGGACCGTCTACGTCGACAACGACCCCATCGTGCTCGTCCACGCCCGCAGCCTGCTGACCGGCACCCCCCAGGGAGCCACCGACTACATCGACGCCGACGTCCACCACCCGAACAGCGTCATGGAGGGCGCATCGGCAACCCTCGACCTCGACCGGCCCGTCGCGGTCATGATGCTGGGCATCCTCAACTTCGTCCTCGACACAGGCGAGGCACAGGACATCGTGCGCCGGATCATGGCCTCGGTTCCCTCCGGCAGCTATCTCGCCCTGACACACCCCACCACCGACACCGATCTCGGCGGCGAGGGCAACGTCGAGGCCATGAAGTTCTGGAACGAGAACGCCACCCCGCCGATCACCGCCCGCAGCCGCGCGGAGATCGAGTCCTTCTTCGACGGCCTGAACCTTGTCAGCCCCGGCCTCGTGTCATGCGTGCAGTGGCACGCCGAGCCCAACTCCGGTTCCGTACTCCCGCAGTTCGGCGCAGTCGCATTGAAGCCCTGACCAAAGGCCCCGTCGACGGCCGGGGCGCCGCCCTGCTGGTGCTCATCCCTCGCTACCCGCTCCCGGCGGTGGCCGCCGCACTGGCGGCAGGCGCGCTACTGGCCCTGCACGTCTGGTCCAACCCCACCGGCTTCGTACCGGCGTCACTGCTGCGTACCCGCGCGTTCGAGCGCGGGCCAGGCGACGCTCGCGGTCTACGCGACCGCGGCCACACCAATGCTCTGCTGAGCCCAGGCCGACCTCTTTCGGCGCCCCGCGGACTTGGATGTGTGGGACAGCGGTCCGCGGGACACCCGGTGCTCCGATGGCTCACGTTCCCCCAGGTCGTACGCAGTGATCGGTGTCAGGCGTTCGCGCCTCCGCGAGGTGCGGAGCAAGCTGGAGAGAGCGGATCCCAGGAAGGAAGAGCGCAGATGGGTGAGACCCCGCAGGACCCCACGACGAAGCATCCGCAGCCTGAGTTCGCTCAGCAGGACCAGGAACCGCCGGGCTGGACCGGCCCGATGGACCCGCCACCCGACCACGGCGAGGAGTCCTACCAGGGAAGCGGGCTCCTGCAGGATCGAGCAGCGGTCGTGACCGGCGGTGATTCCGGCATCGGCCGGGCCGTCGCTCTCGCCTACGCACGGGAGGGCGCGGACGTCCTGTTCACCTACCTGCCCACGGAGGCGGAGGACGCCCGGGAGACGGCCCGCCTCGTCGAGAAGGCAGGGCGCCGCGGTCTGGCCGTGCCGTGCGACATCCGGGAAGAGGAGCAGTGCCGCCGTCTGGTCGAGCGAGCCGTGACGGAATTCGGGCGCATCGATGTGCTGGTGAACAACGCGGCGTACCAAATGTCCCAGCCTCAGGGCATCGCGGAGATTCCCACGGAGCAGTTCGACCGCGTCGTACGCACGAATCTGTACGGCATGTTCTGGCTGTGCAAGATGGCCGTGCCGCACATCCCCGCGGGCGGGTCCATCATCAACACCACCTCGGTACAGGCGTACAAACCAAGCCCTCACCTGCTCGACTACGCCATGACCAAGGGCGCCATCGTCACCTTCACCCAGGGCCTCGCCCAGATGCTGGTCGCCAACGGAATCCGCGTCAACGCCGTTGCTCCGGGACCGGTGTGGACGCCGCTGATCCCAGCCACGCTGCCGGACACCAAGGAGTTCGGCAAGCAGGCGCCGATGGGCCGGCCGGCTCAGCCCGCGGAGATGGCCCCCGCGTACGTGTTCCTGGCGTCGGAGCACGCGAGCTTCATCACCGCGGAGATCATGAACGCCACCGGAGGCACACCGCTCCCCTGACCCGTCGGGCGCCGCGGTGGCCAAGGAAGGTGGCGAGTGGCGGCATCAGGACGTGGCTTGGTGCCGCCGAGCCCCTCGGAGGGCATCGAGCAGCTCTTGCCGATTCATGGCGGAGCGGCCCGGGACCGAGGCGTCCGCGGCGCGTTGGTAGAGCTCGGCCTTGGTCAAGGAGTCGAGCGACGGACCTCGCGTCTTCCCTTTCCGCTTCCCGGCACCGGCACCGTTACTGGCACCGGCAGACCGGCGCTTGGCGGCGGCATCACTGATCTGCGTCGGGGGCCGAGCACTGCTGTCGCCACGCTTCTTGCCGCCTCCGCCCGATGGCTTCTTCGCCCGGTCCACGCTCGCCCTCAGAGCGTCCATGAGGTCGACGACATTGGTGGACTTGGCCGGGGGTTCCGCTTTCTCGACCGACTCCCCCTTGCGCCTGGCCTCGATGAGAGCGGCCACCTGCTCCTGGTAGGTGTCGTGGAAGTCTTCGGGCTTCCACTCGATACGCAGTGTGTCCACGAGCTGACGTGCCATCTTCAGCTCACGGCCGGTGACCTTCGTCTTTCCCGGCAGGTTGTCGATCTCTTTGCGCGGGTCAGGGATCTCGTCGGCCCAATGCAGGGTGTGCAGCGTGAGGAGCCCGGCCTCGGCCTTCACCGCGACCAGATACTGATGATTGCGCATCACGAACGTAGCGACCCCAGCTCTGCCCGCCTCGGCAAGAGCCTTCTCGAGCAGGGCATAGACCTTGGTGTACTCCTTGCCCTTCGGACCGAGGTAGTACGTCTTGTCGAAGAAGATCGGCTCGATGTCGTCCAGATCGACGAACCCCGTGATCTCCAGAGCCTTGGAGCGGCCCGGGGCGATGTCCTCAAGCTCGTCAGGCTCGATCAGGACATACTCGTCACCGGCATCGAAGGCCTTGACGATCTCGTCGAGAGGGACTTCTTCGCCGGTGCGTTCATTCACCCGTCTGTTGCGCACCCGGTCGGACGTGCCGCGCTGCAGCTGGTGGAAGCGCACGGTATGGCTGTCCGTCGCGGTGAACATCTGGACGGGCAGAGACACGAGACCAAAGGTCAACGATCCGCTCCACACTGGACGCGCCATGTCTGTGTCACCCCTATCCGACTCCGCTCCGGTCCTGGGCGAGCGCTGACTACATGTGCGGCTGGTTGTAGTAGCGGGCGAACTGCTCCAGGTAGCTGGGCTCGCTGCCGTACTTGGCCTCGTCGAATTCCGGGGCGGCTTTGATCTGGTCCTTCGTCCGATTCACGTGGACCTTCTTCTCGGCCGTGTCGATGCGCTTGATGGTCCCCGCGGGCAGCAGGACGTGCTTGCCGAAGATCCAGACCCCGGTGTCGACAACCAAGTGAGCCGAGCCGACGTCTTCGGAGTGCTTGTCGATCTTCCCGATGTGGCCGTCGGTGGCCTCGACCTTGTAGCCGGTGAGGTCGACCCCCTGCTCGTACCCCGAGGTGGGGTGGTAGCCCCAGATGTCTTCGCTCACGGAACTTCCTCTCTCGCGTCTGACGGGCACGGTGACAGAAATCCACCAGTTTGGGCTGAACGTACGTCCGGCGATGAAAGGCTGCCACC
>NZ_BAAAUG010000097.1:0-14808 GCF_039533825.1 Streptomyces rectiviolaceus | reverse complement strand
GGCCGTGCCGACCGGCGTCGTCGCCCTGCTCAGGCCTCCGGGCGGAAACGGACCCTGCGGCTCTCATCGCCGGTGGCGCGTCAGGCCCGGCAGGAAGAGTACGTGTTCAGGTCTTCCGGATCTGGCTTGAAGCGGTTCTCCCAGTCCCCGGGGTATGTGTCGACGAGGGCGGGCAACTGTGCCTTGATGTCGCTGGACCACTCCTCGACGACGTACTTCCGCAAGGCCTTGAGGATCCGTCGGCAGTCGTCCGGGTAGCCCTTGGGAATTCCGATTCCGTAGCGGTTGATGAGCCCCATGTTCACGTTCGGGACCACCTTCAGCGGCACCTTGCCGTTCTTCCGCTGTTCCACGTAGCCATAGAGGAGTGCCTCGTCGCTGAACACCGCGTCCACACTGCCCTCTTGGAGCTTGGACACGCAGGTCGAGTAGTCGGGAGCCTGGTTCATGACGGTGTGGCGCGGCATCCCGACCCGGGAGGGCGTCGTGCCCTCGACGGTGCACAGGGTCTTGCCACCGATGTCCTTCTCCTTCTTGATGCCGTCGTAGTCCTTGCGTACGAGGAAGCCCTGCGAGGTCATCAGGTACGGGCCGACGAAGTCGATCTTCTTCTCGCGCTCCGGCGTGATCGAGTACGTGGAGATCACCATCTGGGCGGCCTCTTCCTGGAGTTCACGCTCGCGCTCGGCATGCGTCACATCCTGGAACTTCGGCGTGAAGCCCAACTCCTCGCCCAGGTAGAAGGCGATGTCCATGTCGAAGCCGCGGTGGTTGTGGCCGGCGAACAGGTTGAAGCCGGGCTGGTCGGACGCGGTCGCGATGTGAACGGTCTTGGGAAGGATGGACTTCTTGTCGTCATCGCCGTCGCCGCCGCAGCCCGACGCCGCGACGAGGGCCATGGCGGCCGCCAGCGCGAGCCCGGCCCGTGTCGTGTGTGTCTGCGCCATAGTCGTCCTCAGTCGTCAGTCGTCCACGCGCGCCGACGCGACCGACAGGTCGAGCGCGCAGTTGGGTTCCGCCGTCATCCGGACGGCGAGGCGGATGTCCTTGTGGTTCCGGCCGAGATCGAAGGTGAACTCCTGGCCGGGGCGCCCCGACTGCGGGCCGTCGTGCTCCGGGCCCGAGCGGAGCGTCACGCTGAGCTTGCTGGAGGGGACGCAGACGGGGCCGGCCGGGTCGTACTCGGACGCGGCGAACGTGATGAAGAGACGGGACTTGGGTTGGTCGGTGTGCGCCGACGCGGTCACCGTCATGCCCTGCTCGAACGGGCCCGGGGGGTCGAGTTCGAAGTCGTGCGTCAGGTCCACGGGGCGCGCGGCCCGGATCTCCGTCACGATCCAGGCGGGCAGAGCGACCGCCAGCACCGCCACCGGCACCACCAGCAGCATCAGCGGCGGCCACAGCGGCTTCTCCACGCCGTCCTGGCCACGACCCTTGATGAGCGGCAGCATGCTTCCGCTCAGCAGCAGGAGCGCTCCGACGACCCCGCCCACCAGGGTGATGGCGCCGCCCTCCGCGTACCAGACGGCGCCGGTGCCGAAGATGACGATCAGGTTGACCAGGAAGGCCAGCGCGAGGAGCGTCGTGTTGTCCTCCAGGTGCCGCCTCACGCGCGTCGCGGCGCGCACCAGCCGGCGTGGGGCCCGTCGACGGGGTGGCGCCGGATCAGGAGGCGCGTCGTCCGGAGTGCCCGTGCCCGGTGGCGGTTCCGAAGTACCCGGTGGCGGTTCCGAAGTACCCGGAGGCTCCGGCGAGTTGTCGGTCACGCTGCGTAGCATACGAGTCACCGGCTCGCCCAACAGCCCTTTCCGCCAAGAGCATTCACCCCCGGATGTCCGATTCCCGCCCGGCGGCGGCAGCGCCGCCCTCGGCGTTCGATCGGTTTCAGCGGCGGGTTTCGATCTTCAGGTCACCGCGGGTCACCCTGCGGGTCGTGTCGCGGGTGAGCATGTCGTGCGGGAAGCCGAGTCCGGTAGCGCTGGCCTCGTCCAGGCGGGCCAGTTGGGAGGCGGAGAAGTCGACCTCCAGGGCGCCCAGGTTGTCCTCCAGCTGCGCGGGGGTGCGGGCGCCGATGATCGGTGCCGTCACGCCGGGGTTCTGCAGGGTCCAGGCAAGCCCGACCTGGGCGGGTGTGCGGCCAAGCTCCGTGGCGACCTCCTTCACGACGTCCACGATGGCCAGGTTCTGTTCGGTGAGTACGCCGTTGGCGATGGTGACGCTCTTGCGGGTGCCGTCGTCGGAAGCGACGTTCGTCGCGGTCAGGTCGTCGCGGCCGTACTTGCCGGTGAGCACCCCGCCGGCCAGCGGTGACCACGGGACTACCCCCAGCCCCATCTCACGTGCCATGGGGATCAGGTCACGTTCTCCGGTGCGCTCGATCAGGTTGTACTCGATCTGCAGCGCCACCAGTGGCGACCAGCCGCGCAGGTCGGCGATCGTCTGCATGCGCGACACCTGCCAGGCCGGGGCGTTGGAGATCGCCACGTACAAGACCTTGCCCTGCCGGACCAGATCGTCCATGCCGCGCAGGATCTCATCGACGGGCGTCGTGAAATCCCACACGTGCAGGTAGAGCAGATCGATGTAGTCCGTATTCAGCTGTCGCAGACTGGCCTCCACCGACGCGAAAAGGCTCTTGCGGTGAGGGCCCCCGGAATTCGGATCGCCGGGCGTGCGCAGCGTCGTGTATTTCGTCGCAAGCACCAGGCTTTCGCGGTTGTCGCGGGTGAATTCGCCCAGCAGGCGCTCGGAACTGCCATTGGTGTAGGTGCTTGCGGTGTCGACGAAGTTGCCGCCGCGCTCGACGTAGATGTCGAACAGCTTGCGCGCCTCGTCCCGGTCGGCGCCCCAGCCCCATTCCGTGCCGAAGGTCGCCGCGCCAAGGGCCAGCGGTGAGACCCGCAGCCCGGAGCGGCCAAGGAGCCGGTAAGTGTCGAGGGTGAGCGACATCGTGTCCTCCTGTGCTTGTGATCCGTTGCCGGAGACAAGCCTGTGACCGCCGCGAGCCGGGGATAAGGGAAGGAAGTTCCTGGGAACACGAGTCCTACCCTGGCTGTTGGATCACACATGACGACCCGCACCGTGGACACGACACAGGAACTGGCCGCGTTCCTGCGGACCCGGCGCGAACGCCTGGACCCGCACGATTTCGGCTTGCCGTCGCGTCGGCAGGCCCGGCGGACCCCGGGATTGCGCCGCGAAGAGGTCGCCGAACTGGCCGGGGTCAGCATCGACTACGTAGTACGCCTTGAACAGGGCCGCGGACTGCGGCCCTCGGCGAACGTGGTGGAGGCGCTGTCCCGGGCGCTGCGCCTGACCCCCGACGAACGCGCCTACCTCTTCAACCTGGCCCGGCAGCGCCCCCGCAACGCCGACAAGCCCGCCACCGCCCCGGCGCCGCCGCTGGCCCGGCTCGTCGCGGACCTGTCGCCGCTGCCGGCCATGCTCATGAACCACCGCTACGACATCCTGGCCTGGAACGGCGAAATGGCGAGGCTGCTACTGGATTTCGACACCCTGCCGCCGCAGCAGCGCAATGCGATGTGGCTGTGCCTGATGCGTCCGGAGATGCGTGAGTTCTATGTCGACCGTGAACGCGTCGTACAGGAGGGGATCGCCCACCTGCGCGCCGCGTGGGCCGCGCACCCGGACGATCAGGCGTTGACCGACCTCATCGCCGAATGCGCTGTTCGTGACAAGGAGTTCGCGCGATTGTGGGCCGAGCGGGACATCAAGGTCAACGGCCGCGGGCGCAAGGCGATGCGGCATCCTGACGTCGGTGTGATCGCAGTGCATTTCGAAGTGCTCACGCCACTTCAGGACCCGGACCAGCAGTTGGTCATCTACCGCGCCGTGGACGATGAGAGCCAGTCGGCATTGGACCGGTTGCGCACACGGTGATGTCGAACCCCGCGGTGACGGGGCGGCGCGGGTGACCATGCGGTCACACGTGCCGGTGGAGCAGACCGGCACCGAGTGGGGTGACCTCGTGCATCACGCTGTTGCCTTCGCGGGAGCTGACGATCAGCCCGGCGCGACGCAGCACGGTGAGGTGCTCGCTGGCCGATGACAGCAGCAGGCCTGCGCGGCGGGCGAGTTGGCTCGTGTTGCTCTGGCGGCATTCGCCGGCGGCCTCGAGCACCGCGGCACGGCTGCACCCCACAAGGTCGGCGAGGGTGTCGCTCGCGTCGTCCACCCCCTCGGTGTCCCACGGTTCGTGGCCGAGGGGATACACCAGGACCGGTACCTCCTCCCCCTGTCGTACCAGTGTCACCGGGTGGCAACGGCAGAAGTAGGAGGGCACAAGGAGCAGTCCGCGTCCCTCCAGGTGCAGGTCGCGGTCCACCGGATAGTCGATGTCGAGGATCGGCCCGCGCCACCGCGCGGACGGGGACAGGTCGCGGAGCAGCGCCTCCACCCCGCCGGAGGCGAGGAGCCGGCCGGCCCGTGCTCGTTCGCGCGCGGTGTGCGACGAGATACCGCTGAGGAACGGTGAGATCGCGACTCTCTGATAGTCACGGAAGGACTGGTCGAGGTGGGCGAGCGCCGGGGCAAGGCCTCGACGCAGGTCTCGGGCCCACGGCGACAACGGGCGGCCGGTGGCGAGGAGTTCGATGTCCTTCCGCACCTCGTTCTTGGGGGTGAGGAGGACGGGCTCCACCGCATCGGCCGGGCACAGACTGACGGTGTGCGGTGTGAGGAAGTCCGGGAAGTAGCCCTGCGCCGGGATCAGTTCGGCCAGCGCCCGGGCCCGCGACGGCAGGTGCGGCCGCACCCGCCCCCGCCACCACGTGCCGAGGAGGCCTGCGCAGCCGTCCCGGAGCCAGTGGGTGCTCAGTACGGTTTCCCACATCAGAGCCGGCGCGCTCGCCACCCGTGTCCGGGCGAGGTCCGAGGCGGTGAAGTGAATGCGCAGCATGTGTCCCCCGATCACAGCTGTTTGCCGCAGTCCGTCGGGCGACCCAGGCCCCAGGGAGAGGCCGGTGCGGCACTCTCCCCGAGGCGCTCCCGTCGGGCGGCGGTGGTCCTGCCGGCAGGTGGTGGGCGTTATCGCCTTTCAGGCGAGACGTAGCCGACGACGTCGCCGCGCTCGGTGTTGTACCGGGTGCGCTTGAAGACGCCTTCCTTGCCGCTGCCGCTCGACGTCTTCGTGGTGTTCCCCTCGATGGTCGTCAGCTTCTTCCCGCTCTTGCGGTACTTGACGACGACACCGACGTGGTCGACGTCCCAGCCGTTGGTGCCGAGACTCGGCTTGCTGCCGTCCCAGTCGTAGAGCACCGCGTCACCGGGCTTGGGGACGTAGGAACCGCGCTTGTGCCACTTGCCGGTGCCGGCCTTGGCGGCCCGGTAGAAGGAGCCCGCCCACGGGTCGGTCTTCTTGGTCTCGGCGCCGGACTTCTTCCAGACGTAACGGACGAAATCGGCGCACCAGTTGTTGGAGCGCCACTTCACGCCGCCGGTCGAGGTGCTGCAGACGTTGTCGCCGCTGGGCTTCCAGTACCCGCTGTAGAAGTTGCAGTTGTTCCCCTTCTCGCGGTTGTGCTGCGGGTTGTTCAACTCGATGGTGGCCGTCTTGACGATCTTCGCGCGCAGGGAGGCCGGTGCGGCCGACGCGGTCGTGGTCAGCGACCCCGCGGTGACGGCGCCGCCGGCGAGGGCGGTGACCAGAAGCATGGTCGCCGGGCGGCCGAAGAGCGACGCCTTCGTCGACCGAGAGGCCGAGTCGAGTGCCGGGTCGGCCGTGGTGCTGTTGGTCGTGCTGGACATCAGTGGTCCTTTCCCCGTTGATTCCCCGTTGTGCCGGAGGTTGTTTCCCTCCGACGCCACCAAGGTTCGCCGGGGCTTCTGCAGCTTGTCTGTAAGCCCTCAGCAACACGGCTCACAGGGACTTACAGCTCGCCGCGCTCCAACGTGCCGCATTCCGTGAACACGGCCATCGCCTCTGTGCGCAGGGCCGCCGCCCCCTGGCCGTCGCCCAGCACCTCGCGTGCCGATGCGAGATCGCGCAGCGTGCGGGCCCGGGGCAGCCGTAACTCCAGCGCGTCCCACAGGCACACGGCGGCCGCGAGCCGCTTCTCCGCCTCGTGGTGCCGCCCGTCGGCCAAGGCGCACTCGCCGAGCGTGCGCAGGGTCAGCGCCTCGCCGAAACGGTCCCGGTAGGCCCGGCAGACGTCGAGCGCGCCGAGCAGCTCCGCCTCCGCCTCCCCCGTACGTCCCAGTCTCAACCGGGCCTTGGCACGGGCCCGTTCGGCGTACGCAGCCATCAGCGGATCACCGAGACCCGCGAGGATGTCCAGCGCCCGCCCGGCGTGCAGCTCGGCTTCCTCGTATGCTCCGAGCGACCGGTGCACAAGGCTCAGCGTGCGCAGCGTGAGCGCCTCACCTCGCCGGCTGCCCAGGCTCCGGTAGGCCCGCAGCGACACGTCCAGGAGTGCCGACGCGCCGTCGCGGTCGCCGAGTTCGAGGCGTACGGAGCCGCGGAGCCGGCAGGCGAGGCCGATGCCCGCGTCGTCGCCCAGGCACTGGAATACGTCGACCGCGCGGTCCAACGCCTCGTCGGCGGCGTCCAGTCGGCCAAGTTCACGCAGGTTGCCGCCGAGACCCGTCAGGGCGGCGGCCTGGCCGTGCAGGTCACCTATGGCGGCACACAAGGGCTCGGCCTGCCGGAAGTACTTCTGGGCTTCGGCGTACCGGTCCTGTTCGAACCGCAGTTGTCCCAGGCCGATGAGCAGCAGCGCCTCGCCTGCGCGGTCCTCGGCACGCCGGGCGGCGGCGAGAGCGGCGTCGTGGCTGCGCCACCAGGCGTCGAAACGGTTGCCGACGGCGAACGACGAGGAGCACAGCACCGTCGCGGCGGCACAGGCGAGGGTGTGCAGCCCGAAGGCCACCGCGCGCTCGACTGCCGTGGCGAGCGTGTCGGCCTCGGCCTCGAACCAGGCGTACGGATCGGCGAGCGCCCGCCGCGTGGTCGCCGCCCCCACATCGGCGGCCGGTCCGCGGCCTCCCGTGCTGTCCCCGCCCCACTCCGCGTTGGCCCCGCCGGCGGACCGATTGACGCTCGCCGACCCTCCGAGATAGGGCCGCAGCACGATCACCCCCGAGGGCGCCTCCTCCGCGACCCGCTCCACCAAGCGCAGTCCGGCGGCGAGCGCCCGTCCCACCGCCGCCGTGAGTACCTCTGCCGAGTCCTCGGCCTCGGCCCGCTCCGCGGCGTACACCCGCACCAGATCGTGGGCCCGATAGCGCGACTGACCCGCGGAGTCGGTCCCCGTCCAGTCCAGCAACTGTGCGTCGACGAGCCGCTCGAGCACCTCCTCCACATCGTCCTCGGCCCCGTCGACGAGCAGCGCCACCATCCAAGGTGCCGTGTCGCACGGGCCGAGGACGGCCAAGCGGCGCAGCACCGTGCGGGCGTCGTGATCGAGCGACTCGTAGCTCAGCCCCAGACTGGCCCGCACCTCCAGATCGCCCACAGCCAGCTCGTCGAGGCGCCGCCGCTCGTCCTCGAGGCGGTCGGCGAGGACGCGGGGAGTCCAGTGCCTGCGCGTGGTCAGCCGGGCCCCGGCGATCCGCAGGGCCAGCGGCAGACCACCGCACAGGGTGACGATGCGCCGGGCCGCGGCATCCTCCGCGGGATCGTCCGTCGCGCCCTGGGCGCCGGTGACCTGGGCCAACAGCTCAAGGCTGCGTACGTCGTCCAGGACGGCCAGGTCGGTACGCCGGGCCCCGTCGAGGCCGCCGAGCCGGGCTCGCGAGGTGACAAGCACACCACAGGCGGCGCTGCCCGGCAGCAGGGGCCGCACCTGCGCCTCGCTGCCCGCGTCGTCGAGGACCAGAAGGAGGCGGCGGCCCGCGACGAGGCTGCGGAAGAGGTCGGCACGCTCAGCGGGATGTTCAGGCGGTGCCGCACCCAGCGCGCGCAGCAGCCTTCCGAGGACGTCGCCGGGCGGCAAGGGGCAGCCGGTGCCCTGCAGTTCGGCGTACAGCTGCCCGTCGGGGAAGGCGTCCGTGGCCAGGTGGGCGGCCTTCACGGCGAGGGCGGACTTGCCGACACCGGCCGTCCCTGACACCACCACGACGGAGGTCGCGTCCCGGGGTGCGGTGAGCCCGTCGACGACCTCGGCGATCTCGACCTGCCGCCCGGTGAAGTCCCGGATGGCAGGAGGCAGCAGGCACACGGGCCGTGGCGTGGCGGGCACCTGCGGCGCGGAGACGTCGGTGGCCGCCGCACCGTCCTCGGCACACAGCAGCCCAGGCTCGGCCCTCAGGATCGCTCCATGCAGCCGGCGGAGCTCGGGCCCGGGATCGATGCCGAGTTCCTCGGCGAGTACGGCACGCCCCTCCTCGAACCCCGCGAGGGCATCGGCCTGCCGCCCCACCCGGTAGAGGGCGAGCATGAGCTGCCCTCGCAGCCGCTCGTTGGTGGGGTGGGCGCCGACAAGGCCCTTGAGCTCGGTGATCAGCTCGTTCTCCCGCCCCCCGCATTCGAGTTCGGCGGCGATGCGCTCTTCGAGTACGGCCTGCCGGGCCTCCTCGAGCCGTACCGCCTCGCTCCGCAACACCTCGCCGACGCCGCCCAGCGCGGAACCGCGCCACAGCATGAGGGCGTCACGCAGCAACCGGGCTGCGCCGGAGTGGTCCCCCTGCGCGGCAGCCTGCCGGCCGGCCGCGGCCATCTCCTCGAACCGCCCGAGGTCCACGGCCCCGGCGTCGGGCCGGATCACATACCCCGGCGCCCGTGTCTCGATCGCTCCCCGACGCGCTTCCGGCAGGGCCCGCCGCAAGGCCGAGACATACGTCTGGACCAGCGCCCGGGCCGTCTCCGGCGGATCATCGCCCCATACGACGTCCACCAGCACTCCGGCAGGCACGACGTGCCCGGCGCGCAGCAGCAGCGCGGCCAGCAAGGCACGGGGCTTGGGCCCGCCCACCCGCAGGGGCCGGCCTTCCCACAGCGCTTCGACCGGCCCGAGTAAACGGTATTCCAATGCCATGGTCTGTCCCCCGAGGCGTCACCGAAACCGACTCACACAGACCTCATTGTCCCCTAACCTCCCTGTCAGAGCGACGAGTTGAGGGGAGCCGCACGTCGTGGCGTCGAGTTTCGGCCCCCGGTGGGAGAGTCAGTTCCCCTCGGTCTCGAAAGTGCGCAGCAAATCGGCGGCCACGCTCACGGCAATGGTCGCGGGTTCCTTGCCGGTGATGTCCGCGAGACCGATGGGGGTCTTGATCCGGTCGATGGTGGCCTGGTCGTGACCGCCCTCGGTGGCGAGGCGTTTGCGGAACCGCGCCCACTTGGCCGCCGACCCGATCAGCCCGATGGAGCCGAGGTGGGTTGTGCGCAGGGCGGCGTCGCACAGCGCGGCGTCCTCGGCGTGATCGTGGGTCATGATCAGGACGTGGGTGCCGCGCGGCAACTCTTCCAGCACCTCCTCGGGCAGCAGCGGCGTGTGATGCAGGTGCACCTGGCCCACCGCGTCCGCCAGCACATCGAGCCGCTGCTTGGTGAGCATGTCCGAACGGCTGTCGGTCAGGTGGAGTTCGAGGTCCTGACGTGCCAGGATGCGCGCCAGTTCCAGCCCTACGTGACCGACGCCGAAGATCGCGACGGCCTGTGCCACCGCCAGCGGTTCGAGCAGCACCGAGACAGTGCCGCCGCAGCACTGCACGCCATGCTGGTTGCTCGCCTTGTCGTTCAGGGCGAAATCGATCAGCTCCGGCTCCGGCTTGGACGCGGCGATCATCTCCCGGGCCCGGTCGATCGCGACGGCCTCGATGTTGCCGCCCCCGATGGAGCCCCATGCCTCGGTCGGCCCCACGACGAGTTTCGCACCGGCGTCGCGCGGGGCATGGCCGCGCACGGTCGCGACGGTCACCAGCACCCCGGGCTCCCGGCGTGCGCGCAACCGTGCGACCGCGGCGACCCACGTCATGTCAGGCACCGTTCAACGCTGTTACGTCGGTTCGGACCTCGCCGATCGCGGCGTGTCCGTTTCCGGCGTGGCCGTCGTCGGGGGCGTGACCGTCGGTGGCGTGACCGTCTTGGGAGACATCGTCCTGGCGAGCCGCCTGGATCGCCCAATACACCGCCTCCGGCGTCGCGGGCGAGGCCAACTCGACGCCGACCCCGCTCGGCCCGAACGCGGCGGCGGCCTGCCGCAAGGCTTCTCGCACGGAGAACGCCAGCATCAGCGGAGGCTCACCCACCGCCTTGGACCCGTACACCGCGCCCTCTTCGGTGGCGTTCTCCAGCAGCGTGACGTTGAACTCCTCGGGCATCTCCGAAAAGCTCGGCAGCTTGTAGGTGCTCGCGGCCTGGGTCAGCAGCCGACCGCGGTTCGGTCCGTCACCGGCGTCCCAGCGCATGTCCTCGAGTGTCAGCCAGCCCGCGCCCTGCACGAAACCGCCCTCGACCTGACCGATGTCGATCATCGGGGAAAGGCTGTCGCCGACATCGTGCACGATGTCCACCCGTCGGATGCGGTACGCACCGGTGAAGCCGTCCACCTCCACCTCGGCTGCGGCGGCGCCGATGGCGAAGTACTTGAACGGCGAACCCGTGAAACTCTTCGCGTCCCAGTGCAGCCCCTCGGTCCGGTAGAAACCGGCCGCCGACAGCTGAACCCGCTGGAAGTACGCGGTGCGCACCAGGTCGTCCCAGGCCAGCTCCTTGTCGCTGCCAAGGGTGCGCGCAACGCCATCGACGATGCGTACGTCCGAGGCGTTCGCCCCCAACTGGGTGCCTGCCACCTGCAGCAGCCGCTCGCGCAGCTGCTCGCACGCGTTCTTCACCGCTCCGCCGTTGAGGTCCGCGCCGGAACTGGCGGCGGTGGCCGAGGTGTTGGGCACCTTGTCGGTCCGTGTCGGGGCCAGCCGGACCTTCTGCAGCGGGATGCCCAGCGTGGTCGCTGCCACCTGGAGCATCTTGGTGTGCAGGCCCTGGCCCATCTCGGTGCCGCCGTGGTTGATCAGGACCGAGCCGTCCTTGTAGATCAGCACCAGCGCGCCACCCTGGTTGAAGGCGGTGAGGTTGAACGAGATGCCGAACTTGACGCCGGTGAGCGCTAGGGCCCGTTTGGTGTGCGGGTGCGCCGCGTTGAACGCGGCGATCTCGCGCCTGCGGTCGGCGACGCCGCCGTTCTCCTTGACCTTCTCCCAGACGGCGGAGATCCGCTCGGACTGGGTGACCGGCTGGCCGTACGGCGTCGTCTGCCCCTGCTGGTAGAAGTTGCGCTCCCGCAACTCCATCGGGTCCAGGCCGAGTTGCGGCGCGCACCGGCCCAGGATGTCCTCGATGACGAGCATGCCCTGCGGTCCTCCGAAGCCGCGGAAGGCGGTGTTGGAGACCTTGTGGGTCTTCGCGATGCGACCGGCGATGTGCGCGTTGGGGATCCAGTACGTGTTGTCGATGTGGCACAGCGCACGGGCGAGGACCGGCTCGGAGAGGTCCAGGCTCCAGCCGCCGTCCGCGGTCAGGGTGGCGTCCAGGGCCCGGATGCGGCCGTCGGCGTCGAAGCCGATCTTCCACGTGGCGTTGAACCCGTGCCGCTTGCCGGACATGGTCAGGTCCTGCGTGCGGTTCAGCCGGAGCCGGACCGGGCGGCCGGTGAGCTTGGCGCCGAGCGCGGCGACGGCCGCGAACCCGTGCGGCTGCATCTCCTTGCCGCCGAAGCCGCCGCCCATCCGCAGACACTGCACGGTCACCTCGTGACTGTGCAGGCCGAGCACGTGCGCGACGATCTCCTGGGTCTCCGATGGATGCTGGCTGCTGCTCTGGATGAACACCTGCTCGTTCTCGTCGATGAGAGCGAGCGCGGCGTGTGTCTCCAGGTAGAAGTGCTCCTGGTCGGAGAACTGGAACTCGCCGGTGAACACGTGCGCGGAGTCGGCGAAGCCGGAGTGGACGTCACCGGTCACCATCAGGGGACGGGCGCCGTGGAAGCTCTCCTGCTCGATCGCGTCCTGCAGCGTGACCAGGGAGGGCAGTTCGTCGAGTTCCACCTCGACGGCCGCCGCACCGAGCCGGGCCGCCTCCAGGGTCTCGCCGAGCACCCATGCGACCGCGTGGCCGTGGAACATGACCTCGTCGGGGAACAGCGGTTCGTCGTGCTTCATCCCGGCGTCGTTGACGCCGGGCACGTCGGCACCGGTCAGGACGCGGACCACACCGGGCACGGCGAGCGCGGGCTCGGTGCGCAGCGCGGTGATCCGGCCGTGGGCCTTCATGACCTGGACCGGGTAGGCGTGCAGCACGTCCTTGGTGCGGTACACCAGGTCATCGGTGTAGAGCGCGGTGCCGGTGACGTGCAGGGCGGCACTCTCGTGCGGCATCGGAACACCGACGACAGGCTTCTCGGGGCGCTCGGACAAATGACTCATGACGACACCGCCTCAGTGGTTTGCGCGTACAGCTTCCGCAGGCTCTGGCCCAGCATCGCGGAACGGTAGAGGGCGCTGGCGCGATGATCGCTCATCGGCGTGCCCTCGCCCCGCAGCTCCCTGGCCGCGGCCTCGACGGTCTCCGCCGTCCACGGCTTGCCCTCCAGGGCCGCCTCGGTGGCGAGGGAGCGGATCGGGGTGGCGGCCACGCCGCCCAGGCCGATGCGCGCCTTGCGTACGATCCCGTCCTCGATGTCGAGCGCGAGAGCGACCGCCACGCTGGAGATGTCGTCGAAGCGCCGCTTGGCGATCTTGTGGAAGGCCACGACCGGCGACAGCGGCAGCGGTATGCGCACCGCGCGGATCAGCTCGCCGGGACGGCGCACGCTCTGCCGGTAGCCGGTGAAGTAGTCGGCCAGGGGGACCTCGCGCTCACCGTCGGCGTCGGCGAGGAGCACCGACGCGTCCAGCGCGAGCAGCACCGGCGGGCTGTCACCGATGGGCGAACCGGTACCCAGATTGCCGCCGAGGGTCGCACTGTTGCGGATGAGCCGGGATGCGAACTGCGGGAACAGTTCCGCCAGCAGCGGGACGTCGCCGTCGAGTCGGCGCTCGATCTCGGTGAGCGTCAGGGCCGCCCCGATCTCGATGTGGTCGGCTTCGACTCGCAGCCCCCGCAGTTCGGGCAGCCGGTCGACGGCTACCACGCAATCCGCCCTGCGGGAACGGATGTTGACCTCGACGCCGTAGTCGGTGGAGCCGGCGACCACCACGGCGTCGGGCCGCTCGCGCAGCTGCCGCAGCACTTCCGCCAGGGTGCTCGGTCGCAGGAACGCCCTGTCGTCCTGGGTGTATTCGGTGGCAACCGGTGCGGGCGGGGACTGCTCGCGACGCTGCGCAAGCAGGTCCTCGTCGGTGGGCGTGCCGACGGCGAACGCGGCATCGCGAATCGGGCGGTAACCGGTGCAGCGGCACAGGTTTCCGCTCAGTGCGTGCAGATCGAAACCGTTCGGACCGTGCTCGGAGTCGGTGCTGTCGGCCGAGTCCGCGTCCGAGTCTGAGTCCACGTGCGCGCAGCGGTCGGGTCGGTAGTACTCGGCGGCCATGCTGCAGATGAATCCCGGCGTGCAGTAACCGCATTGCGAACCGCCGCGCACCGCCATCTCCTCCTGCACCGGGTGCAAGGTGGGCGGCGTGCCGGGTTCACCTGCGGTGGCGAGACCTTCGGAGGTGATGATCTCCTGACCGTCGAGGGCCGCGGCCGGGACCAGGCAGGCGTTGACCGCCACCCAGTCGGTGGGCTTGTTCACCCCGGGACGGGCCACCAGGACCGAACAGGCGCCGCATTCACCCTCGGCGCAGCCCTCCTTGGTGCCGGTGAGGCCACGCTCACGCAGAAAGTCCAGCGTGGTGGTGTGGGGCGCAGCCGGTGAGATCGGTGTTTCTTTCCCGTTGACCGTGATCCGCGCCGCTGTCATGACAGACCTTCGTTTCGGTGCGCTGTCGGTCGATTCATCATGTTCGCCATGTTCGCGATATTCGCCAATTTTCAGGCAGCTTTCTGTGTTCAGAGGCGCCACGTGAGGAGATTCGGGCGCGAGACAGCACGCGACAGTGACGTGCCGGAAGGTGATGAGGGGGAACCCGGGATGTGCCGCGAACGGGCACATCAGATCGGCGAACTCAGGCGCCGTGCGCGATCCGACCCGGCACCCAGAAGGTGCACTGGGCGAGGCGACCGAGATCAGAGCTGGTGTACATCCGCTGGTCGCCTCCTCTCGGCGGTCATGGGTCGACGAGGTCGACGGCTACCGAAAACTAATGGCTGGGGCAACAGCGGTCAAGGCACCGGCCGCACGTGCCCGGCTCCGGCACGGTTCGCGCACCGTCTTTTCCGTCTCGCGGCGTTCTCGTTCGGAGCACCCACAGTGGCTTCACTCCAATGAACCACCGCACTGGGTGTGACCAGTACTGCTACAAGCTGCGGGGCAGTCGTCGCGGCGGGGGTGGGCACATGCGGCCGTGCGGTGGCGAACGTTCAGGGGTTGTTTTCGGGGAGGCGGTTCGTTCCGGCATGCCGTGTGCCGCAGCCGCTACCCGTTGGAGGAACCCTGATGCGTTCGCTGAAGATAGCCACCGGCACCGTCCTGGCCGGCACTGCCCTGCTGTTCACTGCACCGACCGCCGCGCAGGCCGCACCGATGGCGCCGAGCAAGTGTGAAGAGGCCCAGTCGCAGGCCGTCGAGGCCGAGGAGGACTACGAGGCGGCCAAGAAGCAGTACGAGGGCGGCGACACCTCGCTCAAGCAGCAGGTCGACGAAGCCGAGCAGAATGCCAACTCCCTTGCTTCGGAGGCCCAGCGCATCTGCGGCGACACGGTCATGAACCCGACCTCCCCGGCTTCCAAGAAGCCCAGCGGCGCCATGCGCA
>NZ_BAAAUG010000096.1:24429-38408 GCF_039533825.1 Streptomyces rectiviolaceus | reverse complement strand
CGCGCCCGCTGGGAGCCCCCTCGGCGGCGGCCCGCTCCTTGGCGGCGGCCAGCGCACGACGGCGCCGCCCGGTCGGCCTGGGCGAGGCCTCGCCCGCATCACCGGCGGAGGCAGCCGAACCGGCGACAGCCACAGCCGTCCCGACCCCGGAACCACTGGCCCCTGAACCACTGACCCCGGAACCCCCGGCGGCAGCACCCTCCTGCCCGCCACCACCAGAAGGCAGCGCGGGCGGCAACGCCAACTGCTCGTCGTTGCGCCGTGCCCGCTGCCCGGAAGCGGCAGGAGCCACACCGCCCGCGGGAACCGGCACGCCCTGCGGCGGCACCGTCGCCCCGAGAGCCGCCGACCCGGCAGCATGCTCGGCAGCCGTCACCACGGAGCCCACGGAGCCCACAGAGTCCGTGGACCCCGCAGAACCCTCCGCGGCGCTGGGCCGCCCACGACGACGCCCGGTACCACCAGAAGTCTGCGAACCCTCGTCCCGCGCGGGCGCCTCCGGAGCAACCGGCACCTCGGCCGAACCCGAACCCGAACCCGAAGCCGCAGCAGCGGCCTGCGCCGCGTCAGCCTCCGCCGCACGCCGCCCCCGACGCCGCCCGGTCCCGCTGGGCGAAACCGCGCCTCCGGAGGTGGCCCCCTCAGGAACCGCACTCTCCAAGAAGGAGTCCACCGAAGGCCCGGCAGCCCGCCGAGCCCGTCGGCGCCCGCCACCCGTGGCGGGCGAAGCCTGCGCGGGCACCACGACCGAGGAGCCCGGCGTCTCAGGGGCAACGGAAACCGCGCCGCCCCCCGCACCGATCGGTACTTCAAGAACGTACGCATTGCCGCTCATCCCCGGCACCTCGTGCGTCTGCAGCACGCCTCCGTGCGCCCGCACGATGCCCCGGACGATCGGCTCGTGGACCGGGTCTCCCCCGGCGTAAGGCCCCCGCACCTCGATGCGGACGACCTCGCCGCGCTGAGCCGCGGCCACGACCACCGTCGAGTCCACATACCCACCGGCGGTCACGGCCGAAGGGGCCGCACCGGCACGCGCGTTGCCCGTGGCGTCGATCCCCGCCACGTCGGCGACCAGGTGGGCGAGCGCCGTGGCGAGCCGCCCCGGGTCCACCTCGACCTCGATCGGCGGCGCGTGCACCGCGAACTGCGCGCGTCCTGGCCCGATCAGCTCGACCGCGCCCTCCACACCGCTCGCGACGACCGCGTCCAGCATGACCTTCGTGCACGACAACTGATCCGCACCCGAGTCGAGCAGCTGGAAGCCCAGCACGTTGTCGACGAGCGTGGTGATCCGCGCGTACCCGGCCGAAAGGTGATGAAGCACCTGATTCGCCTCGGGCCACAACTGCCCGGCGTCATCGGCCGCGAGAGCCGACAGCTCGCGCCGCAGCTCGTCGAGCGGACCCCGCAGGGACGAACCGAGCACGGCGAGCAACTGCTCGTGCCGCGCCGCCAGAGCGTCGTACCGCGCCTTCTCGCGCTCGGCAAGCTCCTCGAACCGGTCCTTCTCGCGCTCGGCGAGCGCCGCGTACCGCTCCTGCTCGGCGGCGATCTCCTCGGCGCGCTCCTCGGCGGCGGCGGCGAGTTCGGCGGCGTGCCGCTCGGTGGCGGCCCGCAGCTCTTCCGTGCGCCGCTCGGTCGCGGCCTGCATCTCCTCCGCGTGCTGCGCGATCGCGGCCTCGTGCTCCTCGGCCAGCGCGTCGTAGGGCCGCCGGTCGGTGAACGTCATGACCGCGCCGACGAGCTGGTCCCCGTCCCGCACCGGTGCCGTCGTCAGGTCGACCGCGACCCGGTCGCCGCTCTTTGACCACAGGACCTGCCCGCGCACCCGGTGCTTGCGCCCGGAGCGGAGCGTGTCGGCGAGCGGGGACTCCTCGTACGGGAAGGGTTCGCCGTCGGCGCGCGAGTGGAGCACCAGGTGGTGCAGCTCCTGCCCGCCCAGATCGCTGGCCCGGAAGCCCAGTATCTGCGCGGCGGCCGGGTTGACCAGGACGACGCGTCCCTCGGTGTCCGTGCCGACGACACCTTCGGCGGCGGCGCGCAGGATCATCTCGGTCTGCCGCTGGGAGCGCGCGAGTTCGGCCTCGGTGTCCACGGCGCCCGAAAGGTCGCGTACGACGAGCATGAGCAACTCGTCGCCGGTGTAGCCGTAATTGTCGTAGGCGTCCCGGATGTCCTCGAGGTTCGAGCTCGTGACCTCGACGGGGAATTCGCTGCCGTCCGTGCGCCGCGCGGTCATCCGCGTCGGCTTGGTCCGGCCGCGCTCGTCGATGGAGTCGGGCCTGCGCATCGATCCGGGAATGAGCCGGGAGTCGAACTCCGGCAACAGATCGAGGAGCCCACGCCCCACGAGGGCGGTGCCCGGCGTCTCGAACGCCTCGAGCGCGATCGCGTTCGCGTTCACGACGGTCCCGTTGGCGTTCACGAGGACCAGCGCGTCCGGAAGCGCGTCGAGTATGGCTGCGAGGCGAGCAGCGCCTCGGGATGGCCTGCTGCTCACGACGACGCTTCCTCCCTGGTTACTGCTGCTTGCCGACTCGCCCGGACCATCTTGCCCCGCGGCCCGCGGCGTGTCACGGGAGGGAGTCTACGGGGAGTGGTTGTGCGCGCGACGCCGGATGAGAGGGAGGTCGCACGCAGAAGATGTGAGGCTTCCGTACCGCCTGGTCACGACGGGGTGGCGGCCGTGACTAGGTGGTGGCCCCGGGCAGCACCGGGACGAGCTTGTCCCACCGGGAGATCTCGCATCCGTTGCTGCGGTTGTACGTCGCGTCGACGGGCCGCCCGTTCCAGGTCCCGGTGATGCGCGCGGTGGCGGGCCCGCCGTACTGCATGGTGCAGATCGAGTCCTCCGGTGTGGGCGCGAAGGTGTCGCTGCCCCACCTGCCCTCGTCGAGCTTCTCGCACGCTTCCTGCGCCTTGGGGTGCGTGCCGCCCGACGGGTGACATTCCAGCTCGAACGTCCCGTCGTGCCCGTTCCCGGCTTCGGTGACCTTCACCGTGAGCCGGTCGGGGGTCGACTCGGTCAGCGGCGACGACAGGTGCACGGGCCCCATGTCGGCATGGGCGACGGCGGGCGCGGCGGACAGCGCGGCGACGGACGCGGCGGCGGTGAGGACGAGGCGGCGCAGCATGACGGGGCTCCACTGGGTGCGGGGTACCGGGTACGCGAACACGTACGGGCTCTACCGCGTCTAACGCCGTTGACGCCGCGACGTTGCGGGCGCGAGAGACGCTTTGCCCTGCGGGCCGCCCGACTAGTACCGTGGAGGCCGCGATTGGTGACACGCCGCCCGGCTGTGTCATCATCTGCACGCACCCCTCGCGATCGCGCAGGTGTGCAAGCTGGAGGCGTCGCCTAGTCCGGTCTATGGCGCCGCACTGCTAATGCGGTTTGGGACTTAAATCCCATCGAGGGTTCAAATCCCTCCGCCTCCGCCGCAAGATCCGAAGCCCCGGTCCTCCTGGACCGGGGCTTCGGCGCGTCACCCCTGGGAAGCACGTTTCCGCAGGTCGCAAGCGGTGTGGCAAACGGATTTCACATGGCGGCGGCGGTCATGTAATGTTCTTCCTGTCGCCGCGAGCGGGCCGAAAGGCCGGGGAGCGAAGGCAAACAAAAGAAAAATCAAGCACTCGTAGCTTAACGGATAGAGCATCTGACTACGGATCAGAAGGTTGCAGGTTCGAATCCTGCCGAGTGCACAGTCGAAAAGGCCCCGGACGAGAGTCCGGGGCCTTTTTGTTGCGCCCCTGTGCGGGCCGGGGCCGCGGGCCCTGACCCGCGGCTCAGGCCCGCGGGTCAGGCCGCTACCTCGGCGGGTGAGTTCGCCTGCGGCTGCTCCCGCACGACGTGGCGGGGCCGGGTCGGCATGCCGATCGTCGGGTTGGCCACGCCCCAGGCCGCGCCCTTGCAGATCAACTCCTTGTAGACGGCGGCGAGCCGGCCGGTCAGGGCCGTGCGGACCGCGCGGTCGTCGGCGGTCACGTACTGGATGAGGCCGTTCTTGCGGCCGAGCGAGATGCACTGGTTGAAGTAGCGCAGCGGAGTGTTCGGGATCTTTCCGCCGGTCAGGCGTGCCGCGATGGCGTCGGCGGCCTGCCATGCCATGGGGGTGCCCGTGGCGCACGACATCCGCAGCGGCTTGTCGCCGGGGCCCATCGCCATGCCGCGTCGCCGACGGCGTACACGTCCGGGTGCGACACCGAGCGCATGGTCCGGTCGACCACGATCTGGCCGGTGTCGGTGACTTCCAGGGCGGTGGCCCGTGCGATCGGGTGGACCGCGAAGCCGGTGGTCCACACGGTGACCTCGGCGGGGATGGACGTGCCGTCGGCGGTGGTGACGCGGTCGGCCCGTACGTCGGCGACGGCGGCCTGCTCGTGTGCGGTGATGCCGAGGCGGGCGAAGACCTTGCGGACGTGTCCGCGGCCCTTGGGCGAGAGCCAGTCGCCGAGACCGCCGCGTGCGGCGAGGGCGACGTCGAGGTCCGGGCGGGCCTCGGCGATCTCGGTCGCGGCCTCCAGGCCGGTGAGTCCGCCGCCGACGACGAGCACGCGCTGCCCTGCGTCCAGGCCGGCCAGGCGCTCGCGCAGCCTGAGCGCTCCGGGGCGTCCTGCGATCTCGTGGGCGTGCTCGGCGGTGCCGGGGGCGCCTTGGGCGTTCCAGCCGCTGCCGAGGGCGTACACGAGGGTGTCGTACTCCAGTTCCTCCGTGCCCCCCTGCGTGTCCTCTGCGCCCTGCGTGCCCTGCGCGTCGATGACGGCGACGGTCTTGCGGTCGACGTTGACGCCGGTGACCTTCGCGACCTTCAGTTCGACGCCGGTGCCCGCGAACATCTCGCTGAAGGGCCGGGGCTTGAGGTCCTGGCCGACGGTCAGCTGATGCATCCGGACGCGCTCGACGAAGTCGGGCTCGGCGTTGACGAGGGTGATGGCGACGTCCTCGCGGTGCAGCCGCTTGGCGAGGCGTCCGGCGGCGACGGCTCCGGCGTATCCGGCTCCGATGACGACGATGCGGTGCTGCATTTCCTTGCTCCTGTCATCAGCTCTTCAGCGGGTTCGCCCCTTGAACCGGGCAGCCCGCCGATTGCTGACAGGAATCCGCAGGAATCTGATGTGAAGCAGCTCACATCCGGTCGCGTCGGGTCACATCGGGGTCAGAAGGCGTTGAGCAGGGATTCCCCGTGGTCGGTGGCCGCCCACCGCTGGGTCGCGCGCTCCAGCTTGTCGGGGTTGACCTGGTTGCGGAACGCGGCGATGCCCTCGTCGGTGATCTCCAGGCACATGACGCCGACGACCCGGCCGCCGACGACCGCCACGAGGGCGGGGGCGCCGTTGGCGGTCGATACGTAGACCTCGGGCGAGCCGCCGACGTAGGCGCGCTTGGCCGCGCTGGGCTTGAACAGGCCCCGCATGAACTTCGCGACCGCGAGAGCGCCCTCGAACGCCTTGGCGCGGGCCGGGACCTTGCCGCCGCCGTCGCCGACGGAGATGGCGTCCTGGGTGAGCAGCCGCACGAGCGGCTCGGTCCGGCCGCTGGTGGCGGCCGCGAGGAACTCCTCGACGATCCGCTGGGCGGCGGCCTCGTCGATCTCGGTGCGGGGCTTGCCGTCCGCGATGTGCTTCTTGGCGCGGTGGAAGATCTGCTGGGCGGCGGCCTCGGTGATGTCGAGGATCTCCGCGATCTCACGGTGCGGGTGACCGAAGGCCTCCCGCAGCACGTACACCACCCGCTCGTTGGGCGAGAGGCGCTCCATGAGGGCGAGGACCGCGTACGAGACCGATTCGCGCTGCTCGGCGGTGTCGGCAGGGCCGAGCATCGGGTCCCCGGCGAGCAGCGGTTCGGGGAGCCACTCGCCCACATAGGTCTCGCGCCTGGCGCGGGCCGATGTGAGCTGGTTGAGGCACAGGTTGGTGAGGACCTTCGTCAGCCAGGCCTCGGGTATCTCGACGCGGTCGACATCGGCGGCCTGCCAGCGCAGGAACGTGTCCTGCACGGCGTCCTCGGCATCGCTCGCGGAGCCGAGGAGGCGGTAGGCGATGGCCTCCAGGCGGGGCCTCGCGGCCTCGAACCGGTCGACGTCGTTCATGGTCAGGGCCATGCCCCGGATCCTAGTCCGGGTGTCGCATGCCGCGCCCGCCTGGCATCTGAGTTGTTGGGACAGGGCGTAAGACTGTCCCCATGGAGTGGCGTAGCGCGGGGCTGAGCTGGGCGGATCGGGAGCGGCCCGTGCTCGTGTGGGAGCGGGGGGACGTCAGTCCGCTGGTCGTGGGGCGGCGGGTGGGGTTCCGGGCGCTGGGGCGGCGGGAGTGCGTGGGGGCGCGGGGGAATCCCTGTCCGGTCGCCGCCGTCGTGCCGGGGCGGGGGACGCAGGCCCGGTGTGCCGAGTGCGCGCGGCTGGACCGGGCGCATTCGGTGGCCGCGGACACCATCGCCGACGATCCGCGGACCTACCGCGTCTATCTCGCGTGGTTCGGCGTCGGGATGGTGAAGGTCGGGATCACGCGTGAGGAGCGGGGAGCGGCGCGGCTGCTTGAGCAGGGCGCCGTCGCCTTCGCCTGGCTGGGGCGCGGGCCCCTGATGGCCGCGCGGCGGGCCGAGGAGCTGCTGCGGGTGGCCCTCGGGGTGCCGGACCGGATCTCGTACGCCAGGAAGCGTGCCGTCAGGGCCACCTTGCCGGGGCGGGACGAGCGGCGGCGTGAGCTGGAGCGGATGCACGGCTTCGCCCTCGCGCTCGAAGGGTGGCCCGATTCGCTGGAGCGGGTGGCGCTGGGGGAGCACGGGGTGGTGGACCACGGGGAGGTGTTCGGGGTGGAGCGCCTTGCGGGCGTCGGCGGGTTGGCCGTCACCGAGCTTGTCGACGGCGGTGTGGTGCTGGGGGATCTTGTCGCCGTCGCCGGGCCCGATGTGTATCTCGGTGACGGGGGGCGTCTTGTCGTGCTCGACAGTCGGTTGCTGCGGGGGTGGCGGCTCGAAGGGGCGCGGGGCGAGGCGCGTACGACTGTTCCTGTGCGGGAGGTGCCTGCCGTACAGGGCGGGCTCTTCTGAGCCGCGGGTCGCCGCGTGCCGTCGAAGCTGACCGGATGGTCAAGTCTGGCTGCCCGTACGGCAATGAAGGCGGGGAGAGGGTGGACAGACGGGCGCGGCGCGGCTGAGTCTGGGGAACATGAGTGATCAACCTGTGGGGCCTGTCCCGCCCTTCGAACCGCCCTACTACGTCGTCGTGTTCACCTCCGTGAGGACCGAGCCCGACGACGGCGACGACGGCGACGGCGGCGACGGCGGCGACGACGGATACGACGAGACCGGCGCCCGCATGGACGAGCTTGTCGCCTCCGTTCCCGGCTTCCTGGGGACGGAATCCGCGCGGACGCCCGGCGGTCTCGGCATCACCGTCGGATACTTCCGGGACGAGGAAGCGATCAAGCGGTGGCGCGAGGACGCCGAGCACCGCACGGCGCAGAAGCGCGGGCGCGGCGAGTGGTACGAGAAGTACGTCGTCCATGTCGCCAAGGTGGAGCGCAGCTACGGCTTCGAGCGCGGCTACGGCTTTGAGCGGAGTGGCAGTCTTGAGCGGGCATGACGGCGAAGGACGGGCCGTCCGTGACTTCTGGGAGCGGCTCGGGCTGCCCGGACTCATCGACGTACACACGCACTTCATGCCCGAGCGCGTGCTGGCCAAGGTGTGGGACTACTTCGACTCCGCCGGGCCGCTGACCGGCATGAAGTGGCCCATCACCTACCGGCACGAGGAGGAGCAACGGCTCGCGCTGCTGCGGGAGTTCGGGGTGCGGGCCTTCACGTCGATGATCTATCCGCACAAGGCCGGCATGGCGCAGTGGCTCAACGGCTGGGCCGTCGACTTCGCGCGCCGGACGCCCGACTGCCTGCACACCGCGACCTTCTTTCCTGAGCCGGGAGCGGAGGCGTATGTGCGCGACGCCGTCGACGCCGGGGCCCGGATCTTCAAGTCCCATGTGCAGGTGGGGGGTTACGACCCGAACGACCCCTTGCTCGTGCCCGTCTGGGGGCTGCTCGCCGAGGCCGGGATCCCGGTCGTGGTGCACTGCGGGTCCGGGCCCGCGCCGGGCAAGCACACCGGGCCCGAGCCGATCGGGCGGCTGCTCGCGCGCCACCCCCGGCTGCGGCTCGTGGTGGCGCACATGGGGATGCCGGAGTACGTCGACTTCCTGGAGCTCGCCGAGCGGTACGGTGAGGTCCGCCTCGACACGACCATGGCGTTCACCGACTTCAGCGAGGGGCTCACGCCGTTCCCGCGCGCGGAGCTGCCGCGGCTCGCCGATCTGGGGGAGCGGATCCTGCTGGGCACGGACTTCCCCAACATTCCGTACCCCTACGTCCATCAGCTGCACGCCGTCGAGCGGCTCGGCCTGGGGGACGACTGGCTGCGTGCCGTCTGTCACGGGAACGCGGCCCGGCTCTTCGGACTCCAGGGCCACGACAGCTAGCCCCGGACCGTTTCTCAGGGAATTCACAGGTTCCGGCAAGGGCCTTCTCAGGGCCGCGCCGCAGGCTGTGTGCCATGACTACGACCTCGCCCCAGGGGCGTACCGAACTGCTCAGGGCGGACGGGAGCCCCGTCCGCGTGCTCGTCGTCGACGACGAGGTGTCGCTGACCGAGCTGCTCTCCATGGCCCTGCGCTACGAGGGCTGGCAGATCCGCAGCGCGGGGGACGGCGTCGGCGCGGTGCGCACCGCACGCGCCTTCCGGCCCGACGCCGTGGTGCTCGACATGATGCTGCCCGACATGGACGGCCTCGCCGTGCTCGGCCGACTGCGGCGTGAGCTGCCCGACGTGCCGGTCCTTTTCCTGACGGCCAAGGACGCCGTCGAGGACCGGATCGCCGGGCTCACCGCCGGGGGCGACGACTACGTCACCAAGCCCTTCAGCCTGGAGGAAGTCGTCGCGCGCCTTCGCGGGCTCATCCGCCGGGCTGGGGCAGCCGACCGGCGCAGCGAGTCCGTGCTCGCCGTCGGGGACCTCACCCTCGACGAGGACAGCCACGAGGTGACGCGCGGCGGGGACTCCATCCACCTCACCGCCACCGAGTTCGAGCTGCTGCGTTACCTGATGCGCAACCCGCGGCGCGTGCTCAGCAAGGCGCAGATCCTCGACCGCGTGTGGAACTACGACTTCGGGGGCCAGGCCAACGTCGTCGAGCTCTACATCTCGTATCTCCGCAGGAAGATCGACGCGGGCCGTGAGCCGATGATCCACACGCGGCGCGGCGCCGGGTATCTGATCAAGGCCGCGCCCGCGACCGAGGCGGCAGCCGCCTCATGAAGCGATGAAGCGATGAAGCGGCGGCGGCAGCCGCGGTCGCGGTCGCTGCGGACGCGGCTCGTCGTCTCGGCGGTGGCGCTGATCGCCGTCGTCTGCGCGGTGATCGGCACGGTGACGACCATCGCGCTGCACTCGCACCTGTACGACCAGCTGGACGGTTCGCTCGGCGCGGTGGCGATACGGGCCTCGGGGCCGCAGCCGAAGCCGGGGAACGACGGCCACGGCGGCCTTCCCGCGGAACCGGACGATCCGCTGCGGTTCGTCTCCAAGGGGCCCCAGGAACTCGGCACCATCGGAGCAGTCGTCGAGAGCGACGGCTCCGTCGGCCAGGCCCTCATCAGCACGGACAACGAGTCCGGCGGCGTGGATCCGCGGACCGACCAGCTCGACGCGGAGCAGGCCGCCGCGCTCGGCTCCGTGCCGCGCGACGAGGAGCCGCACAGCGTCGACATCCCCGGTCTCGGCGAGTACCGCGTGGAGTACGCGACAGGACCCAACGGCGACCTCCTCGTCGGCATCCCCACCGCCAAGGTGCAGAACACCCTCGAAACGTTGATCATCGTCGAGGTCAGCGTCACCGCCGCGGGTCTGGTCGCCGCATCGCTCGCCGGTGCGGCCATGGTCGGCGTCGCGCTTCGCCCGCTGCGCCGGGTCGCGACGACCGCCACCCGGGTCTCCGAACTCCCCCTGCACAGCGGCGAGGTGACGCTGTACGAACGCGTCCCCGACACGGAGCCGAACACGGAGGTCGGGCAGGTGGGCGCCGCGCTCAACCGGATGCTCGACCATGTGCACTCCGCGCTGGACGCGCGCCAGGAGAGCGAGACCCGGGTGCGGCAGTTCGTCGCGGACGCCAGCCATGAGCTGCGTACGCCGCTGGCCTCCATCCGCGGCTATGCCGAACTGACGCGCCGCGGGCGGGAGTCGACAGGGCCCGACACGCGGCACGCGCTCGGCCGGATCGAGTCCGAGGCGCAGCGGATGACGGGGCTCGTGGAGGACCTGCTGCTGCTCGCCCGCCTTGACGAGGGGCGCAGTGGTGGGCACACCGGCGGGCCTGGCGCCCGACTGCCGCTCTCGTATCAGAGCACTGATCTCTCACCGCTGGTCGTGGACACCGTGAGCGATGCGCGGGCCGCGGGCCCGGAGCACGTGTGGTCCCTGGAGCTGCCGGACGAGCCCGCGCTCGTACTCGCCGACGGGCCCCGCCTCCAGCAGGTCGTCGTCAATCTCCTCGCCAACGCGCGTACGCACACGCCACCGGGCACGAAGGTCACCGCACGCGTGCGGCGGGCCGGTCCCACGGTCTTCCTCGAGGTCCAGGACGACGGCCCCGGCATCGCCCCGGCACTCCTCCCCCACGTCTTCGAACGGTTCGCCCGCGGCGACGCGTCGCGCTCACGCAACGCCGGATCCACGGGGCTCGGCCTCGCCCTCGTGCAGGCCATAGTGGCGGCGCACGGCGGCGGAGTGACCGTCGAGAGCGTGCCGGGGCGGACGGTGTTCACGGTGGCGCTGCCTGCCGTATCGGACCAGGCCAGCGGCCACGAAAGCGGCCACGTCAGCAGCCTGCTCAGCGGCCAGATCAGCGGCCCCGGACGGGACTCACAGGCGGGCCACAGGCTCACCACACAGGCCTGACAGACCACTTGGCGAATGTCGGTGTCATGCAAACCGACTCTTCCCCGGGCGGCGCTTGCTCGGTCCCTCTGCCGACGCGGGCCCACCTCCCCGCCGGATGGCGCGATGTGCCCGTCCTGGACATCGTGATCCCCGTCTACAACGAGGAGAAGGACCTCAAGCCGTGTGTGCGGCGCCTGCACGACCATCTCGTACGTACCTTCCCCTACCCCTTCCGCATCACCATCGCGGACAACGCGTCCACGGACCGCACCCCCGAGGTGGCGGCGCGGCTCGCGGCGTCGAGCGAAGAGGTCCGCTACACGCGGCTCGAGCAGAAGGGGCGCGGGCGGGCCCTGCGCGCCGTGTGGTCCGCATCGGACGCCCCCGTCCTCGCCTACATGGACGTCGACCTGTCCACCGACCTCAACGCGCTGCTCCCGCTGGTGGCGCCGCTGATCTCCGGTCACTCGGACCTGGCGATCGGCTCCCGGCTCGCGCGCAGTTCGCGCGTGGTGCGCGGCCCCAAGCGGGAGTTCATCTCGCGCAGCTACAACCTCATCCTGCGCGGCTCCCTGCACGCGCGCTTCTCCGACGCCCAGTGCGGGTTCAAGGCGATCAGGGGCGACGTGGCGGGGGTGCTGCTTCCGCTGGTCGAGGACACGGGGTGGTTCTTCGACACGGAGATGCTGGTGCTCGCCGAGCGCGCGGGCCTGCGCATCCACGAAGTGCCGGTCGACTGGGTCGACGACCCCAACTCCACGGTCCACCTGGTCAAGACGGCAACGGACGACCTCAAGGGGGTGTGGCGGGTCGGGCGCGCCCTCGCGGTCGGCGCGCTCCCGCTCGACCGCCTCGCGCGCCCCTTCGGGGACGACCCGCGCGACCGGCAGCTGACCGGAGTCCCGGGCGGCCTCGCCCGCCAGCTGGTCGGCTTCTGCGTGGTCGGCGCGCTCTCCACGCTCTTCTATCTGCTCCTGTACTCCGGCTTCCGTACGTTCTCGGGGTCGCAGGTGGCCAACGCGCTCGCCCTGCTCGTGTCGGCGGTCGCCAACACGGCCGCCAACCGGCGCCTGACCTTCGGGGTGCGCGGCCGTGACCGCGCGATGCGCCACCAGGCGCAGGGCCTGGTGGTCTTCGGCATCGGCCTCGCCCTGACCAGCGGTTCGCTGGCCGCCCTCGATGCGGCGTCGGGCGACGCCTCGCACGGCACGGAACTCGCGGTGCTGATAGCCGCCAACCTCGCGGCGACAGTGCTGCGGTTCCTGCTGCTGCGGGCATGGGTGTTCCCGGAGCGCCGCTCCGACGCGGCCCCGCAGCCCTCGTACGCAGCTTCCCAACCCCCGTACGCAGCTCCCCAATCCCCTTACCCAGCAGCGGAGTTCCACCCCACGGCACCCGACACGACGTACGACCTCACCCACGCACACGACCCGAGGAACGCACGATGACGACGACCCACCCGGATCACTCGGCCCATCCGGCGCCGCCACCGGCCCCGGTCGCGCCGCCCCACGAAGGCGCCGCACACCGGCGCGCGGGCGCGGGCGGGTTCCTCGCCCGCGTATGGCGCGGCCGACCGGACGACCCGCGCTGGGCACGCCCCGCCTTCCTGGGCCTGCTGCTCGCGACCGCGGTCCTCTACCTCTGGAACCTCAGCGCGTCCGGCTACGCCAACTCCTTCTACTCCGCGGCCGTCCAGGCGGGCAGCCAGAGCTGGAAGGCGATGTTCTTCGGCTCGCTGGACGCGGGCAACGCGATCACCGTCGACAAGCCACCGGCCGCGCTCTGGCCGATGGCACTCTCCGTACGCCTCTTCGGGCTCAACTCGTGGGCGGTGCTCGCCCCGCAGGTGCTCATGGGTGTCGCGACGGTCGGCGTCCTGTACGCCGCCGTGCGCCGCCGCTTCAGCCCGGCGGCCGGGCTCATCGCGGGCGCCGTGCTCGCGCTCACGCCGGTCGCGGCGCTGATGTTCCGGTTCAACAACCCGGACGCGATCCTCGCGCTCCTGATGACCGTCACCGTGTACTGCGTGCTTCGCGCCCTGGAGAACGGCCGCACCAAGTGGCTGGTGTGGGCGGGCGTCGCGGTCGGCGTCGCCTTCCTGGCCAAGACGCTGCAGGCGTTCCTGATCCTGCCGCCGCTCGCGGTCCTCTACGCGGTGTGCGCGCCCGTGCGGCTGCGCAAGCGCTTCGGTCAACTCGCCCTCTCCGGGCTCGCGATGATCGCTGCGGGCGGCTGGTGGGTGGCCGTCGTCGAACTGTGGCCCGCTTCTTCGCGCCCGTACATCGGCGGATCCCAGAACAACTCCTTCCTGGAGCTGACCTTCGGCTACAACGGCCTCGGCCGCATCAACGGCGAGGAGACCGGCAGCGTCGGAGGGGGCGGCGGCCCTGGTGGTGGCGGTGGCGGTGGCGGTCAGTGGGGCGAGACCGGGCTCGGGCGGATGTTCGGCTCCGAGGTTGGCAGCCAGATCTCGTGGCTGATCCCCGCCGCGCTGATCCTGCTCGTCGGCGGCATCGTCCTCACCTGGAAGGCCCGCAGGACCGACACCGCGCGCTCGGCCTTCGTGGCGTGGGGCAGCGCGCTCCTGATGACCGCTGCCGTCTTCAGCTTCATGGCGGGGATCTTCCACCAGTACTACACGATCGCCCTCGCCCCCTACATCGCGGCGCTGATCGGCATGGGCGCCACGGTCTTGTGGGAGGAACGCGCCAAGTGGTGGGCGGGCGCGCTGCTCGGCGTGAGTGCCGCGGGCACGGCCTGGTGGGGCTACACCCTGCTCGGCCGGACCCCGGACTATGTGCCGTGGCTGCGCTGGGCGGTGCTGGTCGTCGGCCTCGTGGGCGCGCTCGGCCTGCTGCTCGCGGCCCGGCTCGGGCGCCGACTCGCCCTGGCGGCGGTGGGGCTGAGCCTCGCCGCCTCCGTTGCGGGGCCGGTCGCGTACACCCTCTCCACGGTGAACAGCGCGCACACCGGGTCGATCGTGACCGCGGGTCCCGCTTCGGCGGGCGGCATGGGCGGACCTGGCGGCGGTCGGCCGGGCGGCGG
>NZ_BAAAUG010000096.1:3859-24395 GCF_039533825.1 Streptomyces rectiviolaceus | reverse complement strand
GTGGCGGTGGCGGCGGGATGCAGCCGCCGGGCCAGCAGGGCGGCCAGAACGGTCAGCAGGGCAATGCCATGCAGCCCCCGACGGGCGGCCAGAACGGCGGCGGCATGGGCCAGCCTCCGGGCCAGAACGGCCAGAACGGCCAGACCGGCCAGCAGGGCAACAACTCCCAGGGCAAGCAGGGCCAGCAGCAGGGCAAGCAGAACCAGCAGGGCGGCTTCCCCGGCGGTGGCACGGGTGAGCGCGGGGGCATGGGCGGAGGCGGCGGCATGGGCGGCCTCCTCAACGGCGCCCAGGTCAGCAGCAAGGCCAAGAAGCTCCTGGAGGAGAACGCCTCGGACTACACCTGGGCCGCGGCCGCCATCGGCTCGCAGAACGCGGCGAGCTACCAGCTCTCCACCAGCGACCCGGTGATGGCCATCGGCGGTTTCAACGGCAGCGACCCGTCCCCGACCCTCGCCCAGTTCAAGCAGTACGTCGAGGACGGGAAGATCCACTACTTCATCTCGGGCGGCCAGGGAGGCGGCATGGGCGGCGACAGCGGCACCGCCTCCAAGATCACCTCCTGGGTGGAGGACACCTACAAGAAGGTCACGGTCGGCAGCGCGACCTTCTACGACCTGACCCAGCCGAAGAGCTGACAGCTCGAACGCATCGGGGCCGGCCGCCGCCTGCGGCCGGCCCCGTCGTCATGTCCGCCGGAAACCGTCTTGTACGCCGTACGGGAGATGCTTTACGGTGTACGTCGCTGACCACACGTACACCGTATAAGTAGAAGGAGAGGGAGGCATGACGGCAACGACGACCGCCGAGACCCCCACAGCCCCCCAAGGGCACCCGCAGCGCTGGCTGATCCTCGGCGTCATCTGCCTCGCCCAGCTCACCGTCCTCCTGGACAACACCGTCCTCAACGTCGCCATCCCCTCCCTCACCGAGGAACTGGACGCGTCCACGGCCGACATCCAGTGGATGATCAACGCCTACTCGCTCGTCCAGTCAGGACTGCTGCTCACCGCGGGCAGCGCGTCCGACCGCTACGGCCGCAAGAAGATGCTCACCGCGGGCCTCGCGCTCTTCGGCGTAGGCTCGCTGGTCGCGGGCCTCGCCCAGTCCTCCGCGCAGCTCATCGCCGCGCGGGCCGGAATGGGCATCGGCGGCGCGCTCCTGATCACCACCACGCTCGCGGTGGTCGTGCAGATCTTCGACGACACCGAGCGGATGAAGGCGATCGGCCTCTGGTCGACCGTCAACTCCCTCGGCTTCGCGCTCGGCCCGCTGATGGGCGGGGTCATGCTCAACCACTTCTGGTGGGGCGCGATCTTCCTGATCAACATCCCCGTCGTGCTCATCGCGCTCGCCGCCGTCGTCAAGCTGGTCCCCGAGTCCAAGAACCCGCAGGGCGACCGCCCCGACCTGCTCGGCGCGCTGCTCTCCACCATCGGCATGGCCTCGGTCGTGTACGCGATCATCTCCGGCCCCGAGCACGGCTGGACGTCGACGCAGGTCCTTGCCGCGGCCGCGGTGGGCGTGGTCGTACTCGGCGTGTTCGTCTTCTGGGAGCTGCGCATCCCGTACCCCATGCTGGACATGCACTTCTTCCGCAACCAGCGCTTCATCGGCGCCGTCGCGGGCGCCATCCTGGTCGCCTTCGGCATGGGCGGCTCGCTGTTCCTGCTCACCCAGCACCTCCAATTCGTCCTCGGATACGAGCCGTTGGAGGCGGGCCTGCGCACGGCGCCGCTCGCGGTCACCGTCGTCGCGCTCAACCTCACCGGCCTCGGCGCACGCCTCCTCAAGCGGACGAGCACTCCCGCGACGATCGCCATCGGCATGACCCTGCTCTCCGCGGGCCTCGCCGCGATCGCCGTACTAGGCGGCGACAACTACACCGGGATGCTGACCGGCCTCATCGTGATGGGCGCGGGCATCGCGCTCGCCATGCCCGCCATGGCCAACGCGATCATGAGCGCGATCCCGCCGGAGAAGGCGGGCGTGGGCGCGGGCGTCAACGGCACGCTCGCGGAGTTCGGCAACGGTCTTGGCGTGGCCGTGCTCGGCGCCGTCCTGAACTCACGCTTCGCCTCACTCGTCACCGTCTCCGCGGTCTCGCTGCCCGCGGCGCTGGCGGCGGCGGGCTCGGACGCCGAACGCACCAGGATCGCCGACGCGTTCTCCTCAGGCCTCGAGACCAGTCAGCTGGTGGGCGCGGTGGCCGTACTCCTCGGGGGCATGCTGGCAGCCGCGTTGCTCAAGCGTGCGGAGAGGGCAGACTCTGCGAAGGCGGACCCGGCGGTGGCGTCCGCATAGCATCGACGGGTGGGCGACGGACTGGCCGATTCCGGTTTGTCGCCCACCCCGTAGGACCGGTACCGCTACAAGAGCTCAGGACCAGGAAGGTGCGCCATGGCGAAGGCAGCCGACCGCGCGAAGCGCCCCGCGCGGACCAGCGTCTGGCTGGAGGGCAAGGCCCCCCGGAACGGCGCGGGCAGCCGCAGGAGCGACCAGCCTTCGGGCCTCGACCGGGACCGCATCACCGAGGCCACGGTCCGTCTCCTGGACGAGGAGGGCCTCGCCAAGTTCTCCATGCGCCGCCTGGCCGCGGACCTGAACGTCACGGCGATGTCCGTGTACTGGTACGTCGACACCAAGGACGACCTCCTCGAACTGGCCCTGGACGCGGCCGCCGGGGAGATGACCCTGCCGTCCCGGGATTCGGTCACGCCCGACCGGTGGCGCGAGACGCTGCGCGAACTGGCCGAGGAGTACCGGGGGTTGCTGGTCCGGCACGCCTGGGTGTCGCCGCTCGTGGGCAACTTCCTCAACATCGGCCCGAACTGGATCAAGTTCTCGCTGGCCGTGCAGGAGGTGGTCCGCGGGACCGGCCTGCCGGCGGAGAAGCAGGCCGGGGCGATCGCCGCGGTCTTCCAGTTCGTGTACGGATTCGGCACGGTGCAGGGCCACTACATCGCGCGGTGCGCGGCCGCGGGGCTCACCCCGGAGGAGTACTTCAAGGAAGCGATGGGCGCGGTCAGCGCTCACCCCGCCCTTGAGGAGACCCTGCACAGCTCTGCCGACATGATGGAGGCGCGGGGCGGGTCCACGGTCGAGGAGATGTGGGAACTGGACTTCGCCGTCGCCCTGGACCTGCTGGTAGCAGGCATCGAAGCAACGCTGTAGCGCTAGCCCTATCGCCGGCGCTAGGCCTTGGCTGCCGGAAAGCCACCGGTGGCCACCGGGCCCCACCGCTCCGGGGTGATCCGGATGATGGACTTGCCCTGCTTCACCATCGCCTCGCGGTACTCGTCCCAGTCCGGGTGCTCACCGGAGATGTTCCGGAAGTACTCGACGAGGGGCTCCACCGACTCCGGGGAGTCGATGACCTCCGCCGTGCCGTCGATCTGCACCCAGGGCCCGTTCCACTCGTCGCTCAGCACAAGGATGCTGACCCGCGGATTCCGCTTGGCGTTCCGCGTCTTGGCCCGCTCCGGATACGTAGACACCACGATCCGCCCGGAACCATCGACCCCACAGGTCAGCGGAGAGCCTTGCGGGGTCGCGTCCGCGCGGGCCGTCAGCAGGATCGCCCGGTGCCGAGGGCGGACAAAGTCGAGCAACTCATCGAGGGAAACGGTGGTGTTGGTCGCGATGCTGGGTGCCATGGCCCGCACCTTACGCCGGGGCGCGGAGCTGTGAGGGCCGCGCCTCTCCCACCCACCCGCCCGTTCACCCCGCATCCGACCCAGGACGAACAAGCTTTCCCGCCCACCCGCCCGATTGCCCCGCGGTGCCAGGCGGGGTGGTCTGGGGAGGCGACACCAGGGAAGATCGGCCCCCACGCACCCGCAGTCGGCAGCGCTCGCGAGGGGACGTGGCGGTATGTCCGCCCGGAGCACGGTTCGCAGGACTCGCCAGTCGGAGTAGCCTCGCGGCCACCGGACGATAGCGAGGACGGACATACCGGCGCGGCACCGCCCCCAAGACGAACCCGCACCGCCCCCGCCTAGCCCTGCGGCAGGGAATCCCCCTGCACAGCCTGGATGTCCAGTTCCACCCGCAGGGTCGTGCCGATCGCTGAGATTCCCGCCTGTACCACCTGGTTGTAGTTCATGGCGAAGTCCTCCCGCCGCAGCTCCGCCGTGGCCCGGAACGCCGCGCGGGTCCCGCCCCAGGGGTCCGCGCCCGTGCCGAGGTAGCTGAGGTCCAGGTCGACCGGGCGTACGACGCCGTGCATCTGGAGCTCACCGTGCACCGTCCAGCGGTCCGAACCGGCCGGCGTCAGGCCCGTCGAGCGGTACGTCAGCTCCGGGTACTGCTCGACGTCCAGGAAGTCGGGCGACTTCAGGTGACCGTCCCGCATGCCGTTCCCCGTGTCGATGGAGGACGACCTGATGATCGCCTCGACGCGCGACTTCTCCACGTCCTCGGCGATCTCCACCCGCCCCCCGAACTCCGTGAACCGCCCGTGCACGCTGGTGATCCCCAGGTGCTGGGCGACCGCGCCCACGGTCGAGTGCGCCGGGTCGATGGTCCAAGGACCGGGCGGCGGCAGCTCCGTGCCACCCTGCCGGGCCAGGACGATGTTCCCCACCTCGGCACGACCGCTCGCCGTGACGAGCGCGGTCGAGGCCACGGGCGCGTAGCCGACCGCGGTGACGATCACGGTGTACGGGCCAGGAGGCAGCTCCGTGGCGTCGCGCACCGCACCTTCCCCGTCCGCGGCGGCGCGCAGCACCTGCGCGCCGGTCATGTCCGTCAGGGTGACGACGGCGTGCGACACCGCCCACCCGTCACGCGTCCGGATCCGTGCGCTGAGTCCCATCCCGTTTTTCTCCTAGCTGCCAAGCTCAAAAAGAGTGCGGCCCCCGGCGGCGGTGACACGGCCGTCCCCTGCCGTGAACGTCACCGCCGGCCCGGGGGCCCTTTCCACACCGGCCCGTGCGCAAGCGTCCGCTCAGAGCGCGCGCACGAGCCGGGGTCAATTACTCGCCGGGGTGGGCGAGTTCGATGTCGTGGTCGCCGACACCCTCACCGGATACGGTCAGGCCCGTCGCCACCGGCGGGTAACCGGTCGCGATGACCGTGTACTCGCCGCTGTCCAGGTCGGTGAAGGCGTACGCGCCGTCCGACCCGGTGGTCGCGGTGGCGACGACGTTGCCCGCCGCGTCCACCAGCGTGACTCGCGCGTCGTTCAGCGGACCGCCCGCCGCACGCACCGTGCCAAGCACCTGCGAACCGGCGTTCAGCTCGACCTCGACCCGGGTGACGCCGACCGCGCCGACCTCGACGGGCAACGCCATCGGACGGTGCCCCGCGGCGTTCACCGCGATGGTGACCTGCCCCGGGACCAGCTCGGCGAAGGTGAACTCGCCCTGCTCACCGGTGAGCCCGGTGGCCAGGACATCCCCGCGCACGTCCGTCACGATGACCATCGCGCCGGCGACCGGCAGCTTGCCGGTGGAGGCCCGCACCACACCGCTGAGGCCGCTCGTGCCGCTCAGCAGGATGTCGTAGACGAGGGGCTCGTCCGCCACGACGATCGTCGAAGCCTGCGGCTGGAAGCCGTCGGCCGACGCGATCAGTACGTACGAGCCCGCGCCCGGCGCGTCCACCGCGTAGGACCCGTCGCCCTGCGCGACCGCACGGCCCAGCTGCCGTCCCCCGAGGGAGATCAGCGTGACCGCGGCCCGCGGGACCGGGGCGCTCTCCGCGCCGCGGACGAAGCCGTGGACCGGAGTACCGCCGCCGGTGGTCTGCGAAGGGGCGTCACCGGTGGCCGACGAGGCGACCGCGGCGAGCTTCTGCGTGCCGTCAGGACCCGCCTCGGTGTGCGCACCGACGGAGGCCAGGACCGGCTGCTCGTCGGCGACCGTGGTGGCCGTCGCCGGGGCGTCGGCCGGAGTGTCGGCGGCCGACTCGGCGGCCTGGGCAAGCCCGCCCGACGTACGCAACGGGACCTCCTTGATGAAGAGCGTGATCAGGAGCGCGATGAGCGCCATCGGCGCGGCGATCAGGAAGACGTCGGCGATGCCGTGCCCGTAGGCGCTCTCCATGACCGTGCGGAACGGTGCGGGAAGGGCGTCCAGGTCCGGGATGCCGCCGCCGCCCGTGCCGCCGTGCCCCATGCCGGCGGCCTTGGGACCGAGGTCCTCCAGGCCGTCCTTCACGTAGTCGGTGATGCGCGTCGACATCACGGCGCCGAGCGCCGAGACGCCCATCGCGCCACCGAGGGAACGGAAGAAGGTGACGACCGAGCTCGCGGAGCCGAGGTCCTCGGGAGCGACCTGGTTCTGCGTGGCGAGCACGAGGTTCTGCATCATCATGCCGACGCCGAGACCCATCAGCGCCATGAAGATCGCGATGTGCCAGTACTCGGTGTCGTACCGGATGGTGCCGAGCAGGCCGAGACCCGCGGTCAGGAGCACACCGCCGGAGACCAGCCAGGCCTTCCACTTGCCGGTCTTGGTGATGACCTGGCCCGAGACCGTCGAGGAGACGAACAGACCGGCGATCATCGGGATCGTCATGACGCCGGACATGGTCGGCGACTTGTCGCGCGCCAGCTGGAAGTACTGGCTGAAGAACACCGTGCCCGCGAACATCGCGACACCCACGAAGAGCGAGGCGAGCGAGGCGAGGGTGATGGTGCGGTTGCGGAAGAGCCGCAGCGGGATGATCGGCTCGCTCGCCTTGGACTCGACGAGCAGGAAGATCAGGCCGAGGACGATTGAACCGCCGACCATCGCGCCGGTCTGCCAGGACATCCAGTCGTACTTGTCACCCGCGAAGGTCACCCAGACCAGGAGCAGGGAGACGGCGGCCGAGATGAAGAAGGCACCGCTCCAGTCGACCTTGACGTCCCGCTTCACGACGGGAAGCTTCAGGGTCTTCTGCAGCACGATCAGGGCGATGATCGCGAAGGGCACGCCGACGTAGAAGCACCAGCGCCAGCCGAGCCAGTCGGTGTCCGTGATGACGCCGCCGAGCAGCGGGCCGCCGACGGTGGCGACGGCGAAGGTCGCGCCGAGGTAGCCGGAGTAACGGCCGCGCTCGCGCGGGGCGATCATCGCGGCCATCACGATCTGCGCGAGGGCGGAGAGACCGCCCACGCCGATGCCCTGGACGACACGGCAGGCGATCAGCATCCCGGCGTTCTGCGAGAGGCCGGCGACGACCGAGCCGAGGACGTAGATGATCAGTGCTATCTGGACCAGGGCCTTCTTGCTGAAGAGGTCCGACAGCTTGCCCCACAGGGGCGTGGTCGCCGTCATCGCCAGGAGCGATGCGGTGACGACCCAGGTGTAGGCGGACTGGCCGCCGCCCAGGTCGCCGATGATTTCAGGCAGGGCGTTGGAGACGATCGTCGACGACAGGATCGCGACGAACATGCCGAGCAGCAGGCCGGAAAGGGCCTCCATGATCTGGCGGTGCGTCATCGGAGCGCCGGCGTCATGCGCCGCTCCGTGCTTGGCGTGGCTGCCCCGCACACCGGATGGTGTGGTTGTTGCCATGGGCTTCCTCTTCGTTACGCGGGTGTACGGGTGGTCTCTTCGAAGGGGAGCCGGGCCGAAGCCGCACGGCAGTCCCCGAAGCTGTCGCGCAGTCGCGCGAGCAGCGTGCTGAGCTGGACGACCTCGTCGTCTGACCAGTCATGCAAGTAGTGGGTGAGTGTCCTGATGGACAGGTCGGACAGCTCGTTGACCTTGGCCTTGCCCCCTGGGGTGAGGCGCAGGATCCGGGAGCGCTTGTCGGCGGGGTCGGGATCCCGGTGGATCCACTCCTTCTCGGCGACATGGGCCACGTGGCGACTTGTCACCGACATGTCGACGGCGAGCAGTTCCGCGAGCCTGCTCATCCGCATCTCTCCGTGCCGGTCGATCAGGACGAGTACGGCGGCGGACCCTGCCGGGCAGTCGTGTGGCAGCCCTCTGCCGAGACCACGTTTCACGGCACCGATGGCGCTGAGCTGTCGGGCCAGCTCCTCGTAATGACGCTGCGCGGCCACGGCACCTCCTATGTTGTTGCTTAGGGCAACGATAGAGACAGTTGGTTGCCGCAGGCAAACTAAAACTGGACCAAGGCCCTAAAGAGTCGGCAAAACTCTGGGGCTGCGCTCGTAAAGTCAGTGGTCAGCGGGGGTTGGGCCGACCCCCGATGGTTCGCTAGGGTCCTGCGCTATGGCACACAACCCCCAGGGCCCCCAGAACACCCCCGACCCCGCCGGCAGCACGCAGATGTTCCGCGCCTTCGTCGACGAGTCCCCGCAGGGCCGCGGCCAGCAGCCGGCGGCAGCGCCCGCGGGCCCGCGCATCGGCTTGATCATCGGCGTCGTACTGGCGATCGCGGTGGTGGCGGGGGTGGCTTGGCTGGCGCTGAAGTAGACCTCCCGGCCGGGGCGGGCGTCAGGGGCGCGGGGAACTGCGCGCCCAGCCACAGACGACCCGCAGGTAAAGAACCCCTACTTCCACTTCACGGAGACGTCCCGCGTCTCCACATGCATGCCCAGCGGCACCCGCCACGGGTCCACGCAAACAGTCCAGGTCTTCTTGAGCCGCTGACCGGCGTCCAGCGCGGGCAGCTTCCGGGTGGATTCGATCGTCGCCCAGTCAACGCCAAGGGCGCCGATCACGTGCGTACCGAAGGTGACCGTGCCCGACCGCACCGGCGATCCGCCGGTGTTCCGGAAGGAGACGGTCACTTTCTCGCACCAGCGGTCGTCCGCCGCCTTCCGCTGCGGCTCGCCGACGCTGAGCTTCGCGGGACCGCTGGGCGAGGCGCTCGAACTGCCGCCGGGGGTGGAGGGCGTACCTTCCGAGCCTTCCGGAGCTTCCGGGCTTCCGCCCGAACTTCCCTCCGTACGGCCGGGCTTGGCGCCGTCTGTCGAGTCGGTGGCGGAGCCGCTGCTGTCCGGGGTGTTCGATGAGCCCGAACTGGCCTTGCCGCCAGGGGACTTGCTGCTGGAGGCGTCCGAGCCGGGCTCGGAGGGTTCGGAGGCGCCGCCCTCGCCCTCAGTGCCGCCCTTGCCGCCGGAGGACTTCTCGGCCCCGTCCAGCGGTACGAACTCCACGTCCCCGGTGGGCGCAACACCCTTGCCCGGCGCCCGCTCAGGGCTCGCCGCAGCCGGCCCCGTAGCCACATAACCGTCGCCGTCCCCGCCGCCACAAGCCGCCAGCAAGCCGCCCAGGCACAGGGCAGCCGTGGACGCACCCAGTACGTTTCGCATGCCACGTCGCATCGCGCCAGTGTGGCTGACGGGTCGTCAATTAGGAACCCCGTCAGCAACTCCGGTCCCCCTGCGGCGCGTTGAGCCACAGGGGGCACGTCATCACTCCCCGATGAGCCCTTCCCGCAGCTGCGAGAGCGTCCGCGTGAGCAGGCGCGATACGTGCATCTGCGAGATGCCGACCTCCTCGCCGATCTGCGACTGCGTCATGTTCGCGAAGAAGCGCAGCATGATGATGCGGCGCTCGCGCGGCGGCAGCTTGGCGAGCAGCGGCTTGAGCGACTCGCGGTACTCGACGCCTTCCAGGGCGCTGTCCTCGTACCCCAGGCGGTCCGCGAGGGAGCCCTCGCCGCCGTCGTCCTCGAGGGCGGGCGAGTCGAGCGACGAGGCCGTGTACGCGTTTCCGACGGCCAGGCCGTCGACCACGTCCTCCTCGGACACCCCGAGCGCCTTGGCGAGTTCGGGCACGGTCGGCGAGCGGTCCAGCTTCTGCGCCAGCTCGTCGCTCGTCTTCGTCAGCGCGAGCCGCAGCTCCTGGAGGCGGCGCGGCACGCGCACCGACCAACTCGTGTCTCGGAAGAAGCGCTTGATCTCACCGACGACCGTCGGCATCGCGAACGTCGGGAATTCCACGCCCCGTTCGCAGTCGAAGCGGTCGATCGCCTTGATCAGGCCGATCGTGCCGACCTGGACGATGTCCTCCATCGGTTCGTTGCGGCTGCGGAAGCGGGCCGCCGCGTACCGGACGAGGGGGAGGTTGAGCTCGATCAGCGTGTCCCTTACGTAGACACGCTCCGGGCTGTCCTTGTCGAGTGCGGCGAGCCGCAGGAACAGGGAGCGGGACAGGGTGCGGGTGTCGATGGCTCCGGAAGCCCCGGAAACTACTGAACTCACAAGCGCGTCGGGCGCTGATTCGCTCTTCGTGAGCGTGAGCACCTTCGAGCTGCCCTGATCTGCGGACATGCCACCCCCTTGAGGTCGCGGACGGTCACCGGCGGACGCTCCCGTCGGAGGAACGCAGCCTCCACCTGAATACCGGACGTGGGGCTGCGGCAAACGCGGTTCCAGCAGAATGTCACATGTCGGCAACACGCTGTAGTTACATGTCGACAAAGAAGGGTGACATCGATGCAGGAAAGAGGGGGTCTGGGGCTTTTCTGCTCGGGAGAACGTCGGGAACCGCGGAGAACGCAGTCCACTCGATACGGTTACGCCTCGATACGATTTGCGGACCGAAGTCGCGCGAAGCTTCTGGCCAGCAGTCTTGACACATGCATCTGAGAAACGCCCAATTCGGCGCTGATCTGTGATTGCGTCAGATTGCTGTAGTAGCGCAGAAGCAGGATGCGTTGTTCACGCTCGGGCAGTTGGACGAGGAGATGGCGGACGAGGTCGCGGTGCTCGACGCCGTCGAGTGCCGGGTCCTCATAGCCGAGCCGGTCGAGCAGCCCGGGAAGCCCGTCGCCCTCCTGTGCCGCCTCCAACGACGTTGCGTGGTACGAACGTCCGGCCTCGATGCAGGCCAGGACCTCCTCCTCGGTGATGCGAAGGCGTTCGGCGATCTCCGCGGTCGTGGGCGAGCGCCCGAACGCCGTGGTGAGGTCCTCGGTCGCCCCGGTCACCTGGACCCACAGCTCGTGAAGACGGCGCGGCACATGGACCGTTCGTACGTTGTCGCGGAAGTACCGCTTGATCTCGCCGACCACGGTGGGCATCGCGAAGGTCGGGAACTGCACGCCGCGGTCCGGGTCGAAGCGGTCGATGGCGTTGATCAGACCGATCGTGCCGACCTGGACGACGTCCTCCATCGGTTCGTTGCGGCTGCGGAAGCGGGCGGCGGCGTACCGCACAAGCGGCAGATTGGCCTCGATGAGCGCACCGCGGACGCGGCCGTGCTCCGGGCTTCCCGGCTCGAGCTCCTTGAGCTCGGCGAAGAGCACCTGCGTCAGGGCCCGGGTGTCGGCGCCCCGGCTGCTGGGGGTTCTCTCGGTGGGCGGGGTGGCCTGCACGCCCTGCACCCCCTGCACGCCCTGTGGGCCCGGCGCGCTCGGTGCGCCGGGGCTGCTGCCTGCTTGCGGGGTCACGGGTGGTGCTTCGGGCGCAGTACTGGCCGGCACGGTCAACGCCACCCCTTCTCGGTCAAGCCCAGTCAAGTCCTGTCGAGCTCAGTCAAGATCAGCCGACGTAGGTCAACTCATCCGTCAAAAGCGGTCATAGCATCACAAGACATGTGCACTGTGTGCAAGCACCTGATTACTACGTGTTGAGAGGCAAGTTGGGGCATGAGACGCGGAAAAGCCCCTCACCGTTCCGGTGAGGGGCCAGTTTGTGCGGGGCTGCTGAGCCGGTTGGCTCAGAACTCGTAGTCCGCGATCACCCACGTGGCGAACTCACGCCACAGCGCGACGCCCGCCTGGTGGGCCGGGTGCTCGATGTACCGCTTCAGCGCATCGGTGTCCTCGACCGCCGAGTTGATGGCGAAGTCGTACGCGATGGGCCGGTCGGTGATGTTCCAGTCGCACTCCCAGAACGCGAGGTCCGGGATCTGCTCGCCGAGCGCGCGGAAGGCCTTGACGCCCTCGACGACGCGCGGCTCGTCGCGCTCCACGCCGTCGTTGAGCTTGAAGAGGACCAGATGGCGGATCATGCGCACTCCTGGGAAGACGGGAAGCCGGGGCGACGAGACGACGAGAGGGGGGACGGCGGGACGAGCCGCTCAGTCCTTGCCTCCGTTGGCGATCCACGTCATGAAGTCGCCGATGCTCTGAGCGGCATCCGAAACCGCCTCGAAGCCTATCTGCACATAGTCCGCGGCCTTCTCCGGATCAGTGACGATCACGTAGAAGATGAAGACCACGAGCGCGAAGAGCCCGACTTTTTTCCACTGCACCGCCACGCTCCCGGCCTCCCCTTACCTGCTGCGCTCTGTGATCTCTGTGACGGGCGTGAGTCTAACCCGGCCCGCTCTCACGGGGCTTTTAAGGACCAACGGCCCGGCAGCAGAGGCCCTTTGCCGGGCCGTTCCCGGTTGCGCGAGGCGCAGGATTGGTGATGTGCCCAAGCGGATCTGGCAGGAATCCGCGGGCGAGGGACTGGCCCCACTGCGGGGTCACGCGCCGTCTGCTTCCCCCCGAATGACGGCGCAGGGCCAGGGTTCCAGTCCTCATCGGGGGGAGCGGTTTGTCCCCCCGATGCCGCTCCCCCCGTCCTATCGGGAGAGAGCCCCGGTGCCTCACGGCGCCGGGGCTTTCGCCTGTGCGCGGCCGGTCCGTCCGTCCGTCTCCGGCCGGTCCCGGGAACGACGAAGGCCCCGTCCTCGCGGACGGGGCCTTCGTATCAAGAGCGGTAGCGGTGGGATTTGAACCCACGGTGAGTTTCCCCACACTCGCTTTCGAGGCGAGCTCCTTCGGCCGCTCGGACACGCTACCGAGAGGAACTCTAGCCCAAAGTGCCCCGTGGTCAGAAATCCGTTTGGCCGACGGCTGCTCGGCGCCCGAGGAAGAGCCGTTCAGCGCCCGCGGAAGAAGCGTTCAGCGCCCCCGGAAGAAGCGCGTGAGCAGCCCGGCGGCCTCCTCCGCGAGGACGCCCTGGATCACCTCGGGACGGTGGTTGAGCCTTCTGTCGCGCACGACGTCCCAGACCGAGCCCGCGGCGCCCGCCTTCTCGTCACGCGCGCCGTAGACGACCCGGTCGACCCGGGACTGGACGAGCGCGCCCGCGCACATCGTGCAGGGCTCCAGGGTCACCACCAGCGTGCAGCCGGTGAGCCGCCACTCGCCGAGCGCGGCAGCGGCCCTGCGCACCGCGAGCACCTCCGCGTGCGCGGTCGGGTCGCCGGTCGCCTCGCGTTCGTTGTGGCCTGCCGCGAGCACCGTCGTACCGTCCGGGGACAGCACGACGGCGCCGACGGGCACATCGCCGCCCTGGACGGCCAGTTCGGCCTCGGCCAGGGCGAGCCGCATGGGTGCCCGCCAGCGATCGCGTACGGGATCTGCTTCTCGGTCGGGTTCGGGTGGGGTGATGGGGGCGTTCCGGTCGGTCACACGGGGAACCTAGCGGACGGTCTCGAGCACCTCCGCCGCCCCGAGGATCTCGGCGATGTCGCTGAGCGCGTCACCGGGTTCCAGGCCGAGCAGGTCCTTCTCGGGCACGCCGAGATCGATCAGGAGCTCCGAGTCGCCGAGGGGCCCCGGGGGCACCGCGTCGCCCGGGGCGTCCTCCGTGTCGTCGTCGGCGGCGGAATCGGGGGCGGCGTCGGATTCGGCGGGTTCGCCGTCCTCCGTGCCGTCCAGGTCGAGGGCGTCCAGGTCGACACCCGGGTCGTCGGTGCCCGGCTCACGGCCGAGCATCTCGTCGGTGAGCAGGATCTCGCCGTACGAACTCTTGGCGGCCGAGGCCGCGTCCGAGACGTAGATACGAGGGTCCTCCTCACCGTCGACGCGGACGACGCCGAACCAGGCGCCCTCCTGTTCGATGAAGACGAGGACGGTGTCGTCCTCAGCGCTGCCGGCCGTGGCCTCGCGGGCCAGGTCGGTCAGATCCGACAGGGTCTCCACATCGTCGAGCTCCGTGTCGCTCGCTTCCCACCCGTCTTCGGTGCGCGCGAGCAGTGCGGCGAAGTACACCGTGACTCTCCCACTGGTCATAGACAGTGCCGGTTGACGGTTTGGGTGTCCCCCCGGCGAGTTCGGGGAGCGGGGTAGTTGCTGTTCCAAGCCCCGCCCACTCGGAATCGTGGCAGAAACCACGGCTTGAGGAGAGGTCTTCCGCACGCTGTGTCCGCGTCGCGTTTCGCGGACGGCTCCCCGTTGCCTGCGTGAGAGGTGGCCGCTACCAGCGGAACGTGCGCATACGCATCTGCTGACGCATCCGTGCCGCCCGGGCGCGGCGCGGCTTCACGCGGTCGCGGAGCTCGATGGCCTCGGCCCGTTCGTGCAGGAACTGGGCGCGACGGCGCCGGCGCTCGGCTTCGGTCTCGCGGTCCGGCTCCCGGCCGCCCGGCTCTCTGTCCGGCATGGGCAACACCACCCCAGGTCGTACGTCCACTTTCCCCCGTACGGCGGGTTTGATGCCAGCGCGAGGCGTTCCGGAGGATCCGGGACGGGGGCGGGCCCGGCGGCCGCGAGGGAGTCCGGGCGGTCCTGGGAGCGGTTGTGGGTCCGGGGCGCGGTTACTGTTGGGGACATGCGGATCCACGTCGTCGACCACCCGCTGGTGGCGCACAAACTCACCACGCTGCGCGACAAGCGCACCGACTCACCGACCTTCCGGCGCCTCGCCGACGAGCTGGTCACCCTGCTCGCGTACGAGGCCACTCGGGACGTGCGCACCGAGCAGGTCGACATCGAGACCCCGGTCACCCCGACGACCGGCGTCAAGCTGTCCTACCCGCGCCCCCTGGTCGTGCCGATCCTGCGCGCCGGGCTCGGCATGCTGGACGGCATGGTGCGGCTCCTGCCGACCGCCGAGGTGGGCTTCCTCGGGATGATCCGCGACGAGGAGACCCTGCAGGCGTCGACGTACGCGACCCGCATGCCGGAGGACCTCTCCGGGCGCCAGGTGTACGTCCTCGACCCGATGCTGGCCACCGGCGGCACGCTCGTCGCGGCCATCCAGGAACTGATCAAGCGTGGCGCTGACGATGTCACCGCCGTCGTGCTGCTCGCGGCGCCCGAGGGCGTCGAGGTCATGGAGCGCGAGCTCGCGGGCACGCCCGTGACGGTCGTGACGGCCTCGGTCGACGAGCGGCTCAACGAGCACGGCTACATCGTTCCGGGCCTCGGCGACGCCGGGGACCGGATGTACGGGACCGCGGACTAGCGCTCGGCGGTCCTTCTGGAGACCAGCGCTCAGCAGTCCTTCTTGCCGCTGGACGTCGAGGGCGTCGGCTTGGGCTCGGCGAGTACCGCCAGAGCCTTGTCGGCGTCCTCTTTCTTTGCCAGATCCTTGAACTTCGCGCCCAGGATGAGGTCCACCTCGCCGCCCTTGCGGTCGTCCGGCCGGCTCTCGGCGCCCGCGAGCTGCGTGCCGAGCACAGGCAGCGCGGTGTCCATGGCGGACGGGGCGCCGAGCAGTATCCCGGTGCCCTTGACCTTCTTGTCGTACGCCTTCGGTGCGTTGTCCACCTTGCCGACGGTGAAGCCGCGCTTCTTGAGCTCCGCCGCGACGTCCTTGGCGAGGCCGCCGCGGGGCGTGGCGTTGAAGACGTTGACCTTGATCTGGCCCGGCTTGGGCAGCGCCTTGGGTGCGGGCGGCTTGGCCGAGGGGCCCGGCTTGGCCGCGCAGTCGCTGCGCCCGCCCGCAGCCGTGGCCTTGTCGCCGCCGGTGAAGACGTCGATGAGCTGCAGTGTTCCCCAGCCGATCAGGCCGACCGCGACGACGGATGCGACGACCGCGAGCACGATCCTGCGGGGGCCACGGGATCGGCGCATACGCGGATATTTGGCCCCCGTGATGCGGTACTTGCCGCCCATGCCGGGGGGAGTGAGCATGCTCATGGGCGCAGCGTAGTGCGACTACGCCGCGATGCCTACTAAATGATCATTGCCTTGGGCGCAGTCCAACCCGAAAGGGCCAATGAGGGCGTGGCTGCCCGGCTTCGCGGCTTTCGGCCGCGGTCAGCCCAGTTCGAGGACGCGGGCGTGCAGCACCTGGCGCTGCTGGAGCGCGGCGCGGACCGCGCGGTGCAGTCCGTCTTCCAGGTAGAGGTCGCCCTGCCACTTCACCACGTGCGCGAAGAGGTCGCCGTAGAACGTCGAGTCCTCCGCGAGGAGCGTCTCTAGGTCCAGCTGGCCCTTGGTCGTCACGAGCTGATCGAGGCGGACCGGGCGCGGCGCGACGTCCGCCCACTGCCGGGTGCTTTCCCGGCCGTGGTCGGGGTACGGCCGGCCGTTTCCGATGCGCTTGAAGATCACACGGAAAGCCTACCGGGCAAGGCTCTCCGGGCGCAGCCATGGCGACCGAGTGCGACTCTGGGAAATGACGCCGGAAATCGGGGCATACCGGGAACACTCAAGCCGGGAACAGGGACAGAAGTGAGCGACAGCCGGCCGATGCCGTCCACGACGGGGCCCGCGAACCCCTCTAACGAGTCTTCGCCGGTCGCGGGGGTGACGTCCGGAGGGCCGGGTTCCGGGGAGGCCGTTTCCGGTGCGGGTGCGGGTGCGGGTGCGGGTGCCGGTGCGCGTGCGGGTGCCGGTGCGGCGCTGCCCCAGGAGGCCATGGAGATCGCTTCCGGGTACGCCTTCGCCGGGCCCGCGCTGGATCTCGGCGCGCTCCTGTGGGGCGGCACGTGCCGTTGTACGGGCGGTACGCGGAGGCGGTGGACCGGGAGTCGGCGTACGAGAAGTTGACTGTGCGTCAGGCGGAGGCGGAGGCGGTTGCGGCTGAGGCTGTCGCCGAACCGGTGGCGAAGGGGCAAGGCGCAGGGGGCCGGATCCGGCTCCGGCCGGTCGGTGTTCGGGACGGCCCGGCGCAGACGCTGAGGCGGGGCGTCTGCGCCGGTGGGGTCGAGTGGAGTGGGGTCAGCGGTCGTTCGGCTCGGGGCGCTGCTCCTTCTGGTGCTCCTCTTCCTCCGTCTGCGACGGGGTCGGGGTGGCGGGGCTGGGGCTGGGGCTGGGTGCGTTGCGTACGGCTTCGGCGCGGAGGAGGGCGTGCAGGGCCGCGTACGGGTCGATGGGCATGGGTGTCTGTCCTGTCCTCGGTTCGCTGCTGGTGGGGGTGGTTGGCCCGAGCGGGGCGGGGACTGTCAGCAGCGGAGGACGACGGAGCGTGGGACGGGGAGGTGGCTGTGGCCGCGGGTGGGGAGGGGGCGGCTTCGGCGGGGTTCGCGGGAGCGGGTGGCCGGGGTGGTGACGGGGGTGGGGCGTTTCGTGGGTACGCGGAGTGCGCTGTCGGTGGTGTCCTGGTGGGCCTCGCCGGTGGGCTCGGTGGATACGGCGGCGGGTGGGGCGGGGGCGGCGGCTTCGGAGGGGGCTGCGGGGGCGAGGACGGCGCCGAGGAGGGCCAGGAGGATGAGGGCAGCTCTGAGCCACGCGGGGCGGGGTGACGCGGCGCGACTCATGAGGGGTCATGTCCCCCGGCTGGACCCGGTTGCTGATGCCCGGCGCCGAGATCCGCCCTCTTGGGCTACGAAGGGGCTGCGGGGCGTGTCCGTCTGCGGGGCGGGCGGCGGTGCGGGGTCGCTCCGCGGGGTGGGTACGGTGCCGCGCCGGTATGTCCGTCCTCGCTATCGTCCGGTGGCCGCGTGACTGCTTCGGCGCCGGAGTGCCGGGAACCGTGCTCCGGGCGGACAAACCGGCACGTCCCCTCGGGTGCGCTGCCGACTGCGGGGCCGCGTCGTGCAGCGGCGCGGTCCGTCTGAGGGTGCGGGGCCGCGCCGGTATGTCCGTCCTCGCTATCGTCCGGTGGCCGCGGGGCTGCTTCGACCCCGGAGCGCCGCGAACCGTGCTCCGGGCAGACATACCGCCACGTCCCCTCGCGTGCGCTGCCGACTGCAGGTGCGTGGGCCCTGGGCGTCCGTCTGCGGTACGTCGCACCTGCCGACGCCCGCTGACCCCAACCCGCACCAACCCGCACGCCCCACCCCGGCCTGCATGCTTCCCGCCCCACCCCGGCCCGTACTTGCCCGCCCACCCGGGCCTGTCCGTTTCCCGCCCACCCCGGGCCCCTACGTTTCCCGCCCACCCCGGCCTGTACTTGCCCACCCCACCCCGGCGGGTTCCTTCCCCACCCACCCCAGCAGTTCCCACCCGCCCCCACCCGCACGGACAACCCACCCACCCCCACCCGCACGGACAACCCACCCACCCCTTGGCACCGCGGGGCAATCGGGCGGGTGGGCGGGAAGGGCCTGTTCGGGCAGAGGCGGATGCGGGGCTACTTGGTGGAGGTCTTTGCTGCGGCTTTTAGTTGTTGTTTGTGGGTGCGGACTCTTTGGAGGGATTCGGGGTCCGTGATGTCCGCCACCGAGCGGTACGCGCCCTGCTCTCCGTACGCCCCCGCCGCCTCCCGCCAGCCTGGAGGGCGTACGCCCAGTTGCTTGCCGAGCAGGGCCAGGAAGATCTGGGACTTCTGCTTTCCGAAGCCCGGGAGGTCGTTCAGGCGTTTGAGGAGGTCCATGCCGGAGGCGGCACTTTCCCACAGGGCGGTGGGGTCGCCCTCGTAGTGCTCCACCAGGTACGCGCAGAGTTGTTGGATCCGCTTGGCCATCGAGCCCGGATAGCGGTGCACCGCCGGCTTGGTGGAGAGCAGTGCGGCGAAGTCGTCGGGGTCGTACGCCGCGATCTCATGCGCGTCGAGATCGTCCGCGTTCAACCGCCGCGCGATCGTATGCGGGCCCGCGAACGCCCACTCCATCGGAACCTGCTGGTCGAGCAGCATCCCGACGAGCGCGGCCAGCGGACTGCGGCCGAGGAGCTCATCGGCTTCCGGCTCCTGGGCCAGGTGCAGGGTGACGTCCATGGAGTCGATCATCCCGCTTGGGCCGGGGCCCCGCACGGCGGGGGCTGGTGACCGGGGCGGAAATCCAGGTGCGACCACGAGGTCGCCCTCGCTACCCTCGCCGTATGTCTACGCCCCGCATCTCCTAGCCAGGACACCGGTCTTCACGTCACCCGTGTGCCCATTCGCTACTGCGGAGCGTTACCTCATGATCACCGCCCGACGCATCGACGTCCGCGGCGGCGCCCGGCTTCTGCTGGCCGGCGCCTCCTTCCACATCGCCCCCGGTGACCGCATCGGCCTCGTCGGCCGTAACGGCGCGGGCAAGACCACCCTGCTCAAGACCCTCGCGGGGCAGGTCCCCCCGGCCGCGGGGACCCTCACCCGTACCGGCTCCCTGGGTTACCTGGCCCAGGACCCCGCGGCCGCCGACCCGCACGGCACCGTCACCGCCCGCATCCTCTCCGCCCGCGGCCTCGACCGGGCGGCGCAGGACCTGCGTACCGCCGAGCACGCGATGGCTGATGCCGGGAGCGCCGCGGAACAGCAGCGCGCCATGGCCGCCTATGCCCGCGCGGACGACGCGTTCCAGGCGCGGGGCGGGTATGCCGCCGAGGCGGAGGCCGCTCGCGTGGCCGCCGGGCTCGGGCTCCCCGAGCGCACCATGGACGCGCCGGTGGGCCACCTCTCCGGCGGCCAGCGGCGCCGCGTCGAGCTGGCCCGGATCCTCTTCTCGCGCCACGACACCCTGCTGCTCGACGAGCCGACCAACCATCTGGACGCCGATTCGGTGGGCTGGCTGCGGGGGTACCTCGGGGCCTATCCCGGTGGGCTCGTTCTCATCAGTCATGACGTTGGGCTGATTGCGGACACCGTCAATCGCGTTTTTGTGGTTGATCCGGGGCGGGCCGCGCTCGACGTGCACAACACCGGCTGGCACACCTATCTCGCCCAGCGCGATGCGGACGAGCGGCGACGCGTGCGGGAGCGGGCCAACGCTGAGCGGAAGGCCGCGTCACTGCGCAGCCAGGCGGAGAAGATGCGCTCGCACGTCTCCACCGCCACCGCCGCGAAGAACATGGCCCGCCGCGCCGACCGGATGCTCGCCGCCACCGAGCCCGTGCGCAGGGGCGAGCGGGTCGCGCGGATCCGGCTGCCCGAGCCCGCACCGTGCGGGCGCACGCCGCTCGGTGCGATCAGTCTGGTGAAGGCGTACGGAGGGCGCGGGGTGCTCGGCGGTGTCGATCTGGCCGTCGACCGGGGGAGCAGGCTCGTCGTCCTCGGGTTCAACGGAGCCGGGAAGACCACCCTGCTGCGCATCCTCGCCGGGGCCGAACTCCCGGACAGCGGGCGGGTGGTGCACGGGCATGGTGCCCGGCTCGGCTATTTCGCGCAGGAGCACGACACCCTCGACGGAGGTATGACGGTGCGTGAGAATCTTGCCGCCGCCGCGCCCGGTCTCACGGACGGTGAGGTGCGGGGTGTTCTGGGGTCCTTTCTCTTTCGCGGGGACGATGCCGACAAGCCCGCCGCGGTGCTCTCCGGCGGCGAGAAGACCCGGCTCGCGCTCGCGGGGCTCGTGCACTCGGGGGCGAACGTGCTGCTCCTCGACGAGCCGACCAACAACCTCGACCCGGCATCGCGCGACGAGGTGCTCGGCGCGGTGGGGACGTATCCGGGCGCGATCGTGATGGTGACGCACGACGAAGGGGCCATCGACGCGCTGCGGCCCGACCGCGTGCTGCTCCTGCCGGACGGGACGGAGGACCTCTGGAGCGCGGACCACCGGGAGATCGTCGCGCTCGCCTAGTCGGCGGGCGGGCCTCGCGGCGGGGATCGTACGTACGTACGCGAGCGGTCCGCCGCCGGGGTGATGCC